>NZ_JAYGIL010000006.1:0-218283 GCF_034931025.1 Arcicella gelida
TAAAGTTTTTTGTTGGGGCTTTGATTTTTTAAAAAATCAAAGCCCCAACAAAACTTACACAACTAAGGGGAGGGTGCCACGTAGGCTCTCCTACAACTTAAAATTTAAATAAGCGTCCGCTCATTCGAGTAAAACTGGTTTTTCCTTCGATGACACAAAACATCTCTCTGGAATCACTTTACATCTCTTCGATGACACAAAATGTCTCTCGGGAATCACTTTATATCTCTTCGATGACACAAAACATCTCTCGGGAATCACTTTACATCTCTTCGATGACACAAAACATCTCTCGGGAATCACTTTTTATCTCTTCGATGACACAAAATTTCTCTCGGGAATCACTTTACATCTCTTCGATGACACAAAACATCTCTCGGGAATCACTTTACATCTCTTCGATGACACAAAATATCTCTCAGGAATCACTTTATATCTCTTCGATGACATAAAATATGGCTAATGATTATTGACCTCATTAGCCATATTCATCATTCCGAAAATAATTAAAGAATTTTAATCTTTCTTATTTTTCTTTTTGTATCTCAATGCAATTCTGGCTAAAAGTTCGTTAATCGCTCCGTCTTCTTTGGCAGCTCCTTTTAGTGAATCATACACTTTATCAGAAGTAACCATCGCATCGGCACTTGCGGCGTCCATCGTATCATCAATTCTTGCTAATAAATCTGCCACCGCTATGCGTACACTCCATAGCTGACTAATCAAATTCACATCCCGTTCAAATTCGGGTGCATCAAAATCCGCTCTCATCTTGGTTGGATATGTTCTAACTCCTTCCAAGCAAAGTCCTACATACTCTACACTGCTGGGTCCCATTTTATGTTTAGGAGCTTGCCCAATAGGCGTACTAATCAAAAAAGGTAATTTGGTTTTTACTTGTTCAAGTAAAGCGAGGGTTGCGGTTTTGTCTGCTTCGGGCAAAACGGCTGAGATTTTGTTTGTGTTACTCATTTTATTGGATGTTTAAAATTGCAATAGATAAGAGTATGCTTTTTTCGGGGCAATCATCCAGAAAGGTGCAATCGTTTTGTAAGAATTTCTTCTCTCAAAAAGAAGCTGGAACGTAAATTTTCTGAATGATAATGGCAACGAAAGGGTATCGCTAAAGATGGTTTATCGGTGTCGAATATCAGGTGCAACTACCAATCTATCAGCGTTATATCAAACATAAAGAAAAATTTGATTGGGACGTAAAAAATGGAGGAATATTTAATCGCTTTTTTATTAAACGGTATTTGGAGACTTTAGGACTGGAGGATTTTAGGACTTTAGGGGAGACTAAAGAAGCAAGAGACAAGAGGCAAGATTTGGGATTTGGGACTTTAGGGGAGACTAAAGAAGCAAGAGATAAGATGCAAGATTTTGGATTTGGGGTTTGGGACTGGAGGATTTTAGGACTTTAGGGAAGACTAAAGAAGCAAGAGACAAGAGGCAAGATTTTGGATTTGGGGTTTGGGACTGTAGGATTTTAGGACTTTAGGGGAGACTAAAGACGCAAGAGACAAGAGGAAAGATTTGGGATTTGGGGTTGGGGACTTTAGGATTTTAGGACTTTAGGGGGGACTAAAGACGCAAGAGACAAGATGCAAGATTTGGGATTTGGGGTTGGGGATTTGGGACTTTAGGATTTTAGGACTTTAAGACTAAAGAGACAAGACTTTGGATTTGGGGTTTGGGATTATTTCCTTGCCGTGGTAAGTTCTGTGGGCGATTGTCCGAACTGTTTTTTGAAAGCGTAAGAAAAATGCGATAGGTTCTCAAAACCAACCTCGTAGAAAACGTCAATGGGTTTTCTGCGTTCTTTGGTAAGTTGATAATAGGCTCGTTCTAAACGTTTTTCAGTTAACCACTTTTGTGGTGTCGTGCTAAATGCTTTTTTGAAGTCCCGTTTGAAAGTAGTCAAACTTCTACCTGTTAAATAACCAAATTTTTCGATTGGAATATTGAACATATAATTGCGTTCCATAAACTCAACAAGGTTGATTTTATGAGGCTCCGAAAAGTCAGATAAAATGTTGTCGATGTCTTTATTTAAAGATTGTAAAACGGTAACAGCCTCATAAATTTTCAATTTGGAAAGTTCTTGTGGCAATTTGTATTCCAAGTCAAAATAGGGTAACATCGAACTGAAAAAGCTATCCAGTAAAGGGCTTTGGGGCAATGGAATGATATGTTCAGATTTAGGAACAATAGCGATTTGATTCTTTTTTTGCTCATAAAAATCCCTCAAAACATCTTGCGTAAGTTTTACAATAATGGCTTGATAAGGAAGCCCGTCTTTTTCGGATGTTATTAATGTAGCCAGTCGATGCCTTGGAAACAAATGCGTTTCTCCTGCTCCAAAAACGTAGGTTTTATTAGCTTGTATCACTTTTAATTCCCCCGACAACACCCGAACAATAGAATGTTCTTCTGCAATTAATTCGGTATTGTAGAAAACTGCTTCACTACAAGTGAACACAATTTCAGCGTTATTATTAGTTTGTCTTACTGGCATACTGCAAAGGTAAAAATTAATGAGGCTCATCAATGTGAACCTCATTAATTTCAAATTATTATATTTCAAATTTAGTCTGCGTTAACTCTTCACTTAGCGTCCAAAGTTTTTGTGCTGATTCCTGATCCAACGCATAAGGTGCTATACCTGCAAAGCCCCCGGGATTTCTATAAGTTGTTGCAATACTATCATAATTAGCCTCATCAAATTGAGCCACTTCAACATCTTCTAAATACACACCTCCAATATTTTGAAGTTGCGGACTGGTTGCTGCCCATACTGCTGTTGCTGCTCCTTGTTCCTTAGTTTTTTGGATGCTTTTCATAGCCGCTTCTGCTTCAGTGTTGGGCGTTCCGTCAGGATGTAAGATGCCTAAAGTAATAAAATCTTCAAAGGTTAAATGCCTACCCAAATTGGTTTCCAAGCTCAAACCTGGATTCAAAGCATAAGACCGAACGCCAAACTGCTGTCCTCCTTTATCTAATTCTACTGCAAAAAGTACATTTGCTGTTTTAGATTGCCCATACGCTTCAAATTTATTGTATTCTCTTGTATAAAAGTTTACGTCTTCAAAACTAATAGGAGAATAATGGTGTGAAGAAGACGAAACATTTACCACTCTTGCTCCATTTGCCTTTTTTAGTGCGTCCCAAAGTTTGGCAGTAAGTTGAAAATGTCCTAAATGATTGGTAGAAAATTGTCCTTCATTTCCTTTTTGGTCACGATACAAAGGCGTCCACATAATACCTGCATTGTTAATGAGTAAATGCAATGGTCTGCCCGATTGTAAAAACTTCTCTGCAAAAGCGTTAATAGATATAGGTTCATTTAAATTTAATGTTTCTACTTCTACATTGGCAATTCCATTTAAAATTTCTTTTGATTTTTCTACATTTCTAGCAGGAACAATAACTGTTGCTCCTGCCGAAGTCAATGCTTTGGTGATTTCTAAACCATAACCTCCGTCACCACCTGTAACGATTGCAATTTTGCCCGTAAGGTCAATTCCTTTTATAACATCTATAGTTGATGATTTTGCGTTGAAGCCAGAACCTACAGGTTTTTGTAATGCTCCGTTGTAATTTGTTTGTCCCATTTTTAAATTAAATTTTAATTTTTTGATGAGACAAAGTTAGATATTGTCTTGTAGGGCAACTTTGTTTTAAAGTCCGAATTGCTTTGTTTATAGGGTCATTAGCAACACGGAATGATGAAAATAATTAGGTTAGTAAAATTTGCAGTCAGAGAAGCATTTATTTGTGGGGCTATTGAAAAAATACTTGGACTAGAAAGAGAACTGGATAACATAATACGTTTGCCGTTTTGGGATTATCATGCCTGCAAAAGGCAACCGCAAGGGATTGCCTCTACAAGGTTTGACAACACAATGTGTTTACTCTCTTGCCGTTGTCTGTTTCTCTCTGACAAATTTAGTTCATTAATGAAAGTAGCAGAGATGTGCAGTTTAAACGTTTATTTGTGGGGCTATTGAAAAAATACTTGGACTAGAAAGTGCTGTTTTATTTACTCAACTTATATATCAATTTACTGTGTAAGCTTACAATATTTTTAAGTGCTTGAAGTTCACCCTCTTTAAAATCTCGCTTTGGCACTACATTAGCTACTTGTTTATTTTGCCAAATCAATATCCAATCTTTATTCTCTGTTACACTATAAATTTTGTCCCATGAAAATTTAGCCTCAAAAGATTCACCAGTCACTAGGACATTTTCATTATCAAATTCATAGCTTATTCTTTCCCCTATTCGTGCATTGGTTTTATAGTTTTTTTTTGCACTAAAGTAAACTGAGATTGGTTGACCAATGGTTAAGAATAATCCAAACACTAATTGAAACCAAGGAAATTCATTGAATGAATGAAATGCATAAAGAAGCGAAATAAGCATAAAAACACCAACACCAGTCATAACTTTGACTGTCAATTTTCGATAAAATAAATGATAATTAATCTTGATGTAGTCTTCAATACTAAGCTTTGTTATTAAAACAATCTTGTCCATCTGTTTATTTATTTAATATTTTCTAAGGTTACGATTATTCCATCATTGTGTTCGCTAAAGTATCAAATTAAAAGTAAATCTCGTGTTAACAACCACCATTTCTTCCAAAAACTTATTAAATGGTATTTTCTTAAGCTAAAATTACTTAGAATATCTTCCTAAAAATAAAATTCCTATTAGCTGGCGAATTAATTCGCCAGCTAATAGGAATTTTATAATAAGCTATTCCGTAATAATATCAATTTCCGAATACCCCACTCTATCGTTGTCCTCGGTATTTTTCAAAGCTCTTAATTTTATATAGCGTGCTTTGCTTGGGCTAAAGGTTTTGGTTTGCCATAAAGGATTATTCTTGATATTTGAAAATTCACCTTCACTTACTTGTTTCCAATCGTTACCATTTTCAGAGATAAAGAAACTGTAATGTGTAATAATGCCCGAACCCCACCAATGTTGGTCTGGCAAGTATTTGAAACCGCTAATGTTCTGATTTTTACCTAAATCAATTACCAAATCAACAGGCATTTTAAGCGTATTTTTTTGATACCATTGCGAATCAGTATTGCCGTCTAATAAGTTGTTTGCCTCCTTATCTTCAATCCCAACAATTTTCCAAGCTTTTTTAGAAACATCAAATTTTTCCTCCGTTAAAGTACTTGTCTTTTTACTTTTCGGGTCATAGCTAATACATTTTAGGAGTACTTTACCATCGTCTGTTTTGATAGGCTCAGTATATTGATTCGATTTTAAAGTAGGTGTGCTACCATCCAATGTATAATATATTTGCGATTCCATGTCAGACGCAATAATACGAACATCTCCCGAACGCTCACGCATGGCTACGGGAGGCACTAATATTTGAGGGGCATCGTAAATGCCAATATTTGAAATCAAAGGACAGGCTTTGGCATCTGTTATGTTCAAACGCAATTTGGTAGCTTTAACAGTTTTGAAACGTAGAATACGTTTATAGCCTATCGTTGTTTCCTTGGCGATTTCTTGCCACTGATTGTTTACGAAGGCTTCTAAAGTAAAGGCTTTTACTCTTTGTCCTAATTTGATATACTCCTGAACCAAAAAGCGATTGAAGGTAGTAGGTTTTGCAAAATTGAAAGTCAAACTAGCAGACTTTACCTTATCATCGGTTGTCCAATAACTTTCTGTACTTACATCAATTGCTTTGTTTCCTCCAAATTTCGGGTCGTTCCCACGCACATTAGAAGCTACTACTTTTGCCCCTTTGATAAGGTTTACAGCAAATGCTTCTTTAACGGCTTTACCAAAATCTAAGGCAGCTTTTTCGTCAAAAGGGTGAATCAAACCATTCGGCATGATGGGAAAGTTTAACAGCAAAGTAGCATTTCTACCGATAGAATTATAATAAGTATCCATCAATTGTGGCAACGTTTTTACTTGGCTATCTTCTTTGGGATGATAAAACCATTCAGGTCTGATAGAAGTATTTACTTCGCCTGGGACCCAAGCATTGCCATTTTCTACACCATAACGAAGCATTTCTTCGGGAACATCGCCTTTGTCGTTCAATAAACTCCAATTGGTTTCGCCAACATATCCTCCTTCTGTTCCTACCCAACGAAGGTCGGCTCTGTCGCCACCATCGTTCCAAATTACGATTTTGGGTTGTAAAGAACGAACAAGTTTATACGTGTTTTCCCAATCGTAGTAAGTAGTGCGGTCAATTTTACGAGTTTCGTTTGCTCCTCCATAATATCCAGAACCCCCATTTGCACCGTCGAACCAGACTTCAAAGATTTCTCCGTAGTTGGTCAAAAGTTCACGCAATTGGTTTCTGAAATAAGTAATGTATTCGGGTTTTCCATAGTCTGGATGGTTTCTGTCCCACGGAGAAAGGTAAATTCCTAGTTTTAAGCCATACTCTTTACAAGCATCGGCCATCTCACGCACCATGTCGCCTTTTCCATTTTTCCAAGGTGAATTCTTTACTGAATAATCTGTGTATTTTGATGGCCAGAGGCAAAAGCCACTGTGATGTTTTGCCGTAATAATAATGCCTTTCATGCCTGATTCTTTGCAAATTCTTGCCCATTGACGGCAATCTAATTTATCAGGATTGAAAATTCTTGGGTCTTCATCCCCTTTTCCCCACGACATATCCGTATAAGTATTCACTGAAAAATGGACAAAAGAATAATATTCCATTTGTTGCCATCTCATTTGGTTTTGGTTTGGTATCGGAAAAAGCGGAGAAGGTGCTTTTACTTGTGCGAATGTTGAAATAATGGCATTGGCAAAGATGAAGCATGTTAAAATAAAGTTTTTAAAATTCATGTTTTTGTAAGATTTGGATAAAGTTATCGCTGTCTCCTTCAAAAACAGCTCTTTGATTAAAGTAAATTTACTTAGAAAATACTTTATCAAAAGCCAATATTTTCAATAGAGCATTATGCAATACTTATTCCCGACTTTAGGATTTGTAGATTTTGGGCTTTTTGACATCAAAAAAGAAGCTTTGCTAAATTTTGGAAATTTAACAAAGCTCTTCAATTACTCTTAATCATAGAAGGTCAGCTCTTCTTAATCATTTTACGAGGTTTAATTCCTACGAAAACAGACATATAGTACCTATTTTCTCCTGTTGTCTCTTCTTTATAATATTTTTCATAGCCTTCATTCGTCATTAAGTTTATCTGATAATAATGCTTTCCATAATTGATTGCATTTTTCTCAAGCTTACTTACAAATTCATGTGCAAAATCAGTGTTTTTGTATTGATTTAATACGGCGTTATTTACTCGTTTATCATCAATCCAAACGCCATAAATCTTATCATTTTTCCAAGCTTCGATTTGTTCTTGAGTTGGAACAGTTTTTGGAAATGGTGGGAGATTTGGAACAAATGTTACACGCTGTTTGGCTTGTTGAGCTTTGCTCATTGATAAATATATAGTCTCTAACCTTTTTCTTTCTGCATCTGTAATCTTAAATATTAGAGGGATTCCCTTTTTATTCTTTTTACTGTTAACAATTTGCTCGTACTCATCTAATAATGCTTGAGAAACGCCATCTTGAGTAGATGGTACTACAATCTCTTTGGCTTTTTGGGTACTACTGGGCTTTTCTTGTGCAAGAGATATTGTACTAAATGCAAATACCGCAATTGACAACACTGGAATAATAGTTAATTGCTTGAATAAAGCCTTTTGAGGTGATTTTGATTTGGTCATCATGATTAATCGTTGTTTAGTTATGAGATAATTGAAAGAACTTGAAAGGTTATACGTATTACTTTTACTGGCTTTTTCAATCAGTAGATACTGATAACTGGCTACATTTGGATATGTATTTATCACGGCTTCATCCGCTAAAAATTCATGATTTAGCTGTATTGCTTTTTTATACATGAATAGGGTTGGATTAAACCAACAAACTATTTGTAGGATTTCTACCAACAAAATATCGTAAGAATGCCTCTGCTGAATGTGTGCGTATTCATGCAATAAAATTTCCTTTTCAATTCCTCCACTCAAATATTCTTGGTTATTGACAAACAAATAATTCAAAAAACTATGAGGACTCAGTGCTTCATCACTTAATACTATTTGAGAATTGATAAAGGGAATCTTTTTACTATTACGGGTTTTAGCAAGAATTTTATAGAGATTAATGATAAAACGTACCAAGAAGAAAGTACTAATCAAGCCATAAAGTATTGGTAACACTAATAAAGTGTAATCTGTCTTTTCAATCGTTGATACTTCTTGAATGATGTTATTATTATTTATAAGATTAGTTGGCAAGATTTCATCTCCTGAAATAGGTAATGTAGGTGTCGTATAATGAAAAGTTATTAGAGGTATCACAAATGATAGTAGCAGACTTAATAATAAGTAGCCTCTATTGAAGCCGTGCATTTTTTCTTTTTCAAGCAGTAGTTTATAAGTAAAAATAAACACTGCCGAACAGAGAACTAGTTTGATGATGTAGGTTATCATTGTTCTTTTCTTTTGATTTCTTGTTCAACAATTTTTTTTAGATCTTCTAATTCTGAGGACGACAAATCTGTAGAGGTTGTAAAAAACGAAGCGAATTGTATGGGCGAATTGTTAAAAAAGTTTTCAATAATCCCTTTTACATGCTTAGAAAAGTAATCTGATTTTTTCACTAAAGCATAATACTGTCTGGAATTCCCAAACAGATTATAAGCTACAAAACCTTTGTCTTGCATTCTTTTTAATAAAGTAGCTATAGTTGTTGATGCGGGTTTTGGGTCTGGATAGCTATCGATTAAATCTTTCATAAAGACTTTTTCATACTTCCAGATTACTTCCATTAGTTGTTCTTCTGCCTTAGATAATTGCATTGCTCTATGTTTATGTAATTTACTCTACAAATGTAGAATAAAATTTCAATAAAACAACATTCATGTAAAAATATTTAGAATGATTCATTTACTTATTTTACATATTCAACAGCAGGAAAAAAGGGTTGTTAAAATAACAATTTCCACTTCAAAAAATAACTTACGTAAAACAAATGACTTTTACGTAGGTTAATCTAGGGTTTAGTCACATGTAAGTAATGAATACAATTTTAGCGACGCCATATCAATAATAAACACCTAATAATCATCAACTTAAAACAGAAAAAACACCAATTACAATTTTCCAATCACTACTTATGAACGACTAATATTCTGCTGCCCCATTAACTCTGAAGGAGTATAACCAAATTGTTTTTTGAAAGCAAAAGAAAAATGTGAAAGATTCTCAAAACCCACTTCATAGCACACATCTATGGGTTTCTTCTTCTTTTCTACAAATTGATAATGTGCCAATTCCAAACGCTTTTGGGTCATCCAACGTTGGGGAGTTGTGTTGAAGACTTTACCAAAATCACGTTTGAAAGTGGTCAAACTTCTTCCTGTTAAATAACCAAACTTTTCCAAAGGTAGGTTAAACATAAAGTTCTTTTCCATGTAGTCTATCAAATCAATTTTTCCCGGTTCTTCAAAGTTTGCCAATACATTATCTATTTCTTTGTCGATAGTTCTCAGAATACTGATTGCTTCAGTTATTTTCAGTGAAGCTATATTTTCGGGCAGTTCATTCATATCAAAGTATGGAATCAATGAAGCCAAACAACTTTCTAAAAGTGGATGATTATTGAAACAATATATTTTTGATGATTCCAATACTTTAGGTTTTATGTTCAGATTGGCATAAAATTCCCTTAATCTTTGCGTGGACAAGTGCATGACTACAGTTTTATGTGGCTGTCCGTCTTTAGGATAATTGATAATCGTAGCCAACTGATTTCTTGGAATTAAAAATATATCTCCTTTTTTGAAAATATAAGTTGCATCCGCTTGAACGATTTTGGTTTCTCCAGAAATAAACCAAATCAACATGTGGTGGTCGAACATAATATCCGACTTAAAAAACTTATCTTCATAACAAGAAAGTTTTATATCATCTGTTATATATTTTGCTTGATATTCCATCGTCTTTTTTTGATTTCATTCAAAATGAAATTCAGTATTACAAAAGTAATCATCTGTTTTAGGTTATATAGTGAAGGTTAATATTTTTAAAAATTTCACATGAACAATATCGGTTTACTTATTTTGATAAACGGATATTGTTCGTGTTTTTTACTTATTCCTTAAAGAATATTGAATGAAATACCTGTCATTTCTTCCGTCAATTTCCACAAGTGTTTTGCATTAGCTTCCTCCAAAGAATACAATTTCACGCCTCCAGCCATCGAAGTATCAGAAGCCAATTCGGCAATGTCTGCATCTTCACAATATACGCCTCCAATTTCATTAAGTAAAGGACTGCTTGCACACCAAACGGTAGTTGCCGCACCTTGAGGAATTGTTTTCAGCGAGGCTACTATTTCGGGTAAAATATTACCTTCGGCATCGAAAAAACCCATTTGTTGGAACAACTCTAAAGATGCTTCTCGGGCTAACTCTGTTCCATTAATTGAACCCGGATGCAACGAATAAGCTCTTACTTTGTGGGCTTTAGCACGATTATCTAATTCTAGAGCAAATAAATTACTGGCAGTTTTTGATTGTCCGTAAGCTTGAAGCGTTTCGTATTCACGGTTTAGAAAATTAGGGTCTTCAAAATTGAATGGTGCAAATTGATGACCTTGTGAAGAAACATTGATTACTCTTGCTCCTTCGGCTTTTTTAAGAGCAGTCCAAAGTCTTGCCGTTAGTTGAAACTGAGCTAAATAATTAGTGACTAACTGCGATTCAAAACCTCGACTATCTCTACGAAGTGGAACCCACATAATTCCTGCATTATTGATGAGTAAATGAAGTGGTCTGCCCGAAGCCAAAAACTTATCGGCGAAGCTGTCGATTGAATCAGGATTCATCAAATCCATTTTTTCTAATTCTACATTTACCATGCCTTCCAGATTTTTCTTTGCTTTTTCGGTATCTCTTGCCAACACGATAACCGTAGCTCCAGCGGCTGCAAGCGTTTTAGTCGTTTCCAAACCAATACCAGTATTGCCACCTGTTACGATAGCGATTTTTCCAGTTAGGTCAATACCTTTGATTACCTCATTTGAAGTAGATGATGCGTTGAATCCAGAACCTAATGGGTTCTGTAAAGTTCCTTGGTAATTATTAACTTGTCTCATTTTGTTAAAATTTTAATTGTTTCGATGAGACAAAGTTAGATAGGATGTATAGGAACGACTTTGTTTAAACGTCCGAATACACTTTGTTTAAAAGGTCGTTTAGGAAGTGGTTACAATGTTTTAAAATAGAAAAGGAAGCTTTTTTTCTTGTTGTTTCAATATTCTTAGTTTTTGGGGATCAATGTGGGTAATCAAAGGAAAACTCTCATAATTGGCTGTAAAATTCTCTTTTTTTTCATGGTTAATAGGTGAAAATACAGTAATATTATGTGTAATTTTCTCTATTATTTTATATGAAAAACCTGTCTGCTTTACTATTAGCACTATTTGTGCTGGGTTTCGTTAGTTGTGCTAAAGAAGATAATCCATCTGGCACCACCACTCCAGTAACTCCCGGTACGTCTGAAGAACCGTATTTTGAGTATAAGATTAACAGTAGCACTGCCGTGCATGTCGATTGTAGTGCTATTAAGTTTGAGGCTACTAGTGGTGGCAGTTCGGTGGTGTTGGTTGTAGCATCTTCTGCTTCTACAAAATCAACATTTACTTTTGCTTTTTATGGTGCTTCGGCAGCTTTAGATACAGTAAAAACTGGAACTCATCCTTTGTTGGAATATTCCAGCTTTACATCTCCTACAACAGCTATTCCTATGCACCTAAGTGTAAAAGTGCCACAAACTACTGGAGGTACAGATTATTTCTATTCATTGGCTCCATCTGAAGCAACTCACAAGCATACCATAAAGTCTATCACCAAAGCTGGTGTTGAAAATGGTAAAAGAATCTATTGGGTAGAAGGTGAGTATAGCTGTAAAGGGCAGCAGTTGCCAGGAACAAACACAGCAACCATATCAGGAAAGTATAGGTTTAAATTATTGGCTATGCAATAACAGCATTTTGATAAAGGATATTTGCTTGGATTGGTGGTTGTTAGATTGTCCTTTAGTACAAAATACTATCACGCCATCAAAAAGAAAACCATCCAACAGACAAAAATTAAGACGGTTGAAATACTAACGATTTTGTGTTGCGATAACAATAGGGTTTCAGTCATACTCATATCTTCTCTTGTATCTGGAAATGTAAATAGGTATTGAATAGTTTTTTCTATGCCAATTGAACTTGCAAGAAACAAAAAATGCCAATAAGATTGTAATGGCTGCTCATTACGTATTTCTTCTATTTTATAATAGATGTACATTTTAAAATGTGTAAGAGAAACTATTGAAAAAACAGATACCACAAAAAGAATGGCAAACAACGCACTTATACCCATAGTATTTACTCCATTTTTAAAACCTTCACCAAAGTACTTTTACTTTCATTACCAATACGCAAGAAGTAAGTTCCAGTGTTTAAATGAGCTAATGATAGTTTGAAGGTTTGGGAATTAATAGGCTGATAAAGTAACGTTTTGCCAGTAATATCCATTAAACTGGTAAAATATTGATTGACTTTGTTCTCATTAAGCTGAATTGTAATTTCTCCAGAAGTAGGATTCGGATATGCTTTGAAAAGTGAATTGCTTTCATCTTGAGTCGATAAAACTACAGTAGGTGTATTGGCTCTTGTAAAATCAGGAATGCCATAACCTAATCTTTCATCTGGATTTTCGTATTGACTTCCAGATTTTCTTAATCTATCAATTACTTCCATAGCCGTTAATGTTGGATTCGCTTGCCAAAAACCTGCTACCAAACCACATAAAATTGGTGAGGAAAAAGAAGTGCCATTACTTGTACTAACTGTTCCAGAAGGAGAAACAATCGCTGGACTTTGACCCATCGCCACTAAATCAGGCTTTACTCTTCCATCAGCCGAAGGACCGATGGAGCTAAATGAAGCATACGTTTTCAACGCAGTTACTGCCCCTACAGTAATAATAGAATCGGCATCCGCAGGGGTTGAAATATATCGCCAAGCATCATTTCCTTCATTGCCCGCACTAATTACACAAACAATTCCAACCGATGCCGCCCAAGTAGCAGCCTTGGCGGCAATGGTTGTTTTCCCATTGAGGTCAGCATATTTATGACTGGTACTAGCATCATCAAAAGTACTGTAACCTAGCGACGAATTGATTAAATCAACCCCAACGCTATCGGCATATTCTGCTGCAAAAAGCCAATTGGCTTCTTCAATTAAGTATTCTGAAGCCGCATCTTCTGAACGTAACAATAGAAAGGAAGCTTTATAGGCTGTTCCAACAATTTGTCCATCTAAGTAAGCACCCATGCACGATAGTACCGATGTTCCATGTCCGTCATCTTCATATACAGCCTTTTCTTTTTTTACAAAATCATAAGTACCAACAATCCTATTTTCATCAAAAAGTGGTTTCAAAGCCGCAATATTATTAGCATTGTTAAATCCTGCATCCAATACAGCAATCATCATTCCTTCACCATGAAAACCTTGTTCGTGCATTTTATCTGCACCAATCATTTCAATTTGCGTTTTTGATAAACCATAATTCAGGGCTTCGGTTTCATAATTTTCAAACTTAGATGATTTTCGAGCTGTTCTATTATTTGGATTATCAATTGAAGTATTGATTTCCAAGCCTTTTACAAAAGATAATTGTAAAATACTCGTCAAAACTGTAGAAGAACATTCTATCAAAGCCGCATTCATCCAACGTGAAGTATAAATTACTTTAGCACCCTTCTTCTTTACTTCTTCGATATAACTTGGATTAACAGGTAAATCTCCAGTGGTAAAAGCAATTTTCTGTTTCTGACGACGAGCCACTGAGCGTTCAGACAAATAAGCGAAAGGCTGAGAAATGGAATAAGGTGAGTTATTTTTATCTTTAAAAACAACAAGGTATTTAGCTGAAACTTGCGAAAAAGCTGATTCTGAAAAGAAAAATAGGAATAACAGTAAAGAAACTATCGACCATAGTTTGTTGTAAAAAGAGAAAAGTAATTTATTCTGTTCCATAATCTTTGATTTTCATAATAAAGCTTTTTCCAAAATCAATCGTATTTTTTCCTAAACAATCTGGTTTATTACAATAAGTAAGGTCTTTATTTTCTGCATAAATCAACCCTACTCCTTCTGCATAAACTTCAATTCTTTTCTTTAAATCAACTAAAGTAGAATCATCTTGTTGAATTATTGTCGCAGTTTTACGAAATGTTTTATTACCAATACTGAAAGGTTGATGCAGTTTTTTCACAGTATAATCGTCTTTACCTAAAGCATTATAAGCATTACCATCCCAAGTTTGGTTTTCATAAAGAGGAAATACAAATTTCACAAAAGTTTGATTATTTTCGGTTTTTAGAGCTTCGTTTGAACGCTTTTTAGCGGTAAAAACAGAATCTATTTGCCAAGCTTCGTTTTCTGTAGTTCTTTTAAAACGTTCGATTCTAAGTGTTTCTTTTCCATCCAAATCCGTAAAAAATGAAGCTACACTTTCTTTGATTTGATAGTTTTTAATACTAGGATTTTGTGTTAGAGAGTAATCTATTTCTTGTACTTCGTAAATCGTAAACTGTTTGATAGAAGTATAGAAATACGAGATTCCAGTTTCGGGAGGAGCCACACAACCACAATCTTTATTAACACAAGCTTGGAGAAGTAGAAAAGAGAGGATTAGCAATAAATAGGTTTGTTTTGGTTTCATAGTTATTAGAGTTTAAATTTTGTTAAATGTAAATGATAGTAAGCTAAAGATTAGACATCAATAGCTTTATTTTCGTTGCACAAGTGTGAGAATAAAAAAGCCAGTCAAATATAAGATGACTGGCTTTGATTTTTTTGATTATTGTTCTTCTGGTACTAACCAAGCTTTACGCAAAGTAACTTGTGCTTCAGTTGGATTTTCCATTGGAGATAGAAGGTTTTTCTCAACTACTTCTGGTATAAAGATTTTTGCCGAAAGCTTTGTTTCTACTTTTTTGTCTCCGTCTTTTCTCAACACTACAAAATCAGCATTATCGCCTTCTTTGCTATTATTAATAAAATCTGAACGAGTAGCTCTGAACGTTTCTAAACCTAAGGCTTTTCCATTTAGAGAAACCAATTCATCACCAGCTTTGAAACCTATTTTCTGTCCAAAAGCATCAATTCCGTCTTCGTCGATGATAAAAATACCTTTGGTTTCTGGATTGATTCCTAAATTATAGACCGAGAAGCCTAATGTCTTTTCAAGTTTTTTATTCGTTTTTTGGAAATTAATTCCTACACTATTCAGCGTTTCTTCTAAAGGAAGTGGCTCTTTCCCTTCTACATATTTAGCAAAAAACTGACGAATTTCTGGGAATTTAGTTACTTCTGCAATCTTATCGAAAAGCTCATCATCATTAAATGATTTATCTTTTCCATAATATTTTGATAAATCTCTCATCAAATTCTGAGTACCATATTTTCCTCCCGATAATTGACGGAGTTTAATATCCAAACAAAGTCCAATCAAAGCACCTTTTTCATATACATTTTGGTATTGATCTTTGTATTTTTCCAACACATCTGCCGACATTACCGTAAAAGGAACATCATCTTTGTAACGGTCGTACATATTTCCAATTTTAGAACGAAGCATGTTCATGTACATAGGCAATTCAATCAAACCATATTTTGCTTGCATGTGTCCAGCCGCATATTCTGTCATTCCTTCATACATCCAAAGGTGTTTAGACATCTTAGGTTTGTTGAAATCAAAGTCTCCAATTTCTTTAGAATGAATACTTAATGGCGTTACGATATGAAAAAACTCATGCGAACAAACATCTTTTACTGTTTGCGAAAGTTCGTCTGAAGACGATTCTGGCAAATAATAGAAAGAAGAGTAAGAATGTTCTAAAGCACCATAACTTCCGTTTTTCAAATTATCAGAAAGTACAATCACAAAAGCATATTTTTTAATGGGCAAAGTGCCTCCTAAATACTCTTTTTGGGCTTCCAATAAAGTTTTAACATTTTCAGCAATTTCAGCAGAAGTAGCTTTTTTGTTTGGCGAATAAACTGAAATCAAAATATCAGCACCACCTACCTTTAAAATTGTTGTATCAGGTTTGCAGTACATGATAGGTGCATCTACCAAATCATTATAATTTGAAACACTGAAAACATCTTTTTTATCGTCTGATTTAGTAGCCGTCAATGACGACGCTCCATAAAAACCCGCTGGTTTGCTGAAAGTAAGTTCGAAAGTACTACGCTTTAAATCATCGAAGTAACCAAAGAAACCATGCGTATTAATCGCAAAAAGTGTATTTTCTTCAATATCTGTTCCAGCAGGTTCAAAAACATATTCGCCAGAAATCTCAGGAGAATCCCAAGTATCATCTACCAAATACGTGATTTTATTTAGTTTTTTCGCTCCTTTAATCTTGTAGCTATTAACATCAACCTTTGTAACAGATAATTCTTTACCTTTTTCATCAAAAGCTTTCAAACCTGAGATATAACGACCAAAATCATAATTGGCATAAGTACCCGGAACAATTTTAGGAAAATTATACACAACTTCATCTTTCGAGATTTTAGGAGTAGTCAATGATACTTCTAATTTATCGTTTTGAACTTTTGTTAAATCAATAAAAAACTGATAATTGGCATTTTGAGTTACTTTCTGAGCGAAAGTTGGGAGGCATGTTATTAATGCCAAAAACAGCAAGAATTTAATCTTCATGGGTTAAATTTTTCAGTTAAAATAAAATCAATTAGCATTCAATTTCTGGTAAACGCAAAAAATGAAAGTAAATTATGATTAATAAAGTATTCGCTGATTACTTTGATAACTAGCGTTTAAGATTAATTGTACCTTGAAAAGAAGTTACTTCTTTAATTTCCTGTTCAGTTCCTTTATATTGTAAAGCAAGCGTTCCCAAGAGTAAATCAAATAAATCTTCAAACCCTGAGTCCTCAAATTTGCCATTTGAATCAGCAACAAATTTCTTTAAGCCAAACACAAGTTCATTTGTTGTTAAATTTAATACAGAGAAAGTAAATACCTGAAATTTTCCATCAAAACCTCTTGACACTTTTGAAGTCAATACGATTGTTTTTCCATCACTTGAAGACTTCCATTTTCCTGAATCATTTCCAGCAATATAAGTACTATCGGTTTTAAATTCGTAAGTCAATGCAGTTGAAAGCGAATCACCACTCGACTGGGTAGCACCAGGAATTTTCGAAAAGTCAGCAGGTGTCATTTCGTAGCTTTTTTTGTTAGTAATTGTACCCAAACTTTTAAACGACCATTTACCTATGATAGTAGCTGCTGCTGGCGTTGGGTCAACGTCTGGACCAAATTTTTCTTCACAAGAAACAAGAGTAATAATAGAAATTACTAAGAGGAGGAATAAGGTGATTTTGTTCATTTTATTAGATTTTTAGAGTTTGAAATCAAATTTAATAAATATGTAAAAAAGTTACGCTAAAACTTATTAAACGGTAAGTAAAACAAAAGCAAAAAGCCCGACAATTCATCGAGCTCTTTGCTTTTAAAGAATTTTATTGATTATTCCCACTCAATCGTTGCTGGTGGTTTTGACGAAATATCATACACTACTCTGTTTACACCTTTTACTTTATTGATAATTTCGTTAGAAATCTCTGCTAAAAACTCATAAGGTAAATGACACCAGTCAGCCGTCATACCGTCAACAGATGAAACCGCTCTTAATGCTACTACTCTTTCATAAGTACGTTCATCGCCCATTACTCCAACTGATTGAATCGGTAATAACATCGCTCCTGCTTGCCAAACGTTATCGTACAAACCTTTATTTTTCAATCCGTTGATGAAAATATAATCAACTTCTTGTAAAATCTGTACTTTCTCAGCCGTAACATCTCCCAAAATTCTAATCCCTAAACCCGGACCTGGGAATGGATGACGACCTAAAATAAACTGTGGTATTTCTAAAGTTTTACCTACCAAACGTACTTCGTCTTTGAACAAAGTTTTAAGTGGCTCAACAATTTTCAATTTCATATAATCAGGTAAACCGCCAACATTGTGGTGAGATTTAATCGTTTGTGAAGGACCGCCACTCACTGATACTGATTCAATAATATCTGGATAAATTGTCCCTTGTCCCAACCATTTTACGTCTTCAATTAAATGAGATTCTTGGTCGAAAACGTCAATAAATACTTTACCGATGGCTTTGCGTTTTGCTTCTGGGTCTGTCAAACCAGCTAATGCCGAATAGAATTGTTCTTTGGCATCAACACCTTTTACGTTCAAACCAAGATTTTTGTATGATTCAAGAACGTCTTCAAATTCATTCTTTCTCAATAAACCGTTATCAACAAAAATACAATAAAGGTTCTTGCCAATTGCTTTATGAATCAAAACGGCTGCAACTGAACTATCTACACCACCTGAAAGCCCTAAAACTACTTTATCGTCGCCCAATTGTGCTTTCAATTCGGCTACGGTTGTATCAACGAATGAATCTGCCGTCCAATCTTGTGAACATCCGCAAACGCCAATTACGAAGTTTTTCAACATCGTTTTTCCTTCTAAAGAGTGTGTTACTTCTGGGTGAAATTGAATCCCATAAGTTTGTTCTCCTTTGATATGGAAAGCGGCAATTTTTACAGATTCTGTCGAACCAATGATTTCAAAATCTTCTGGAATCGACATAATTGTATCACCATGCGACATCCAAACTTGGTTATTTTCAGAAACATCATTCAATAATGGATTCTCTGCTACTTTTTGCAATTTTGCTCTTCCGTACTCACGATGTCCAGAATTATAAACTTCTCCGCCACTTGTAAAAGCCAACAATTGTGCTCCATAACAAATGCCTAAAACTGGTAATTTTCCTCTGAAAAGACTCATATCCACTCGTGGAGAATCTTCTTCACGTACAGAACATGGACTTCCTGAAAGAATTACGCCTTTTACGTCTTCGCCAATCGATGGAATTTTATTGTATGGATGGATTTCGCAATAAATATTAAGTTCACGAACTCTACGGGCAATTAATTGAGTGACTTGTGAACCAAAGTCGAGGATAAGAATTTTTTCGGACATTTTTCGATTTCGGATTGCTGAATTCGGATAGCAAAATTAAGCGACCCGAAAACTATGCTAAAAAATAAACCGCAAATTTCGGGAAAATTTGCGGTTTTGAAGTAATATATTTTACTTTTTTTGAAAAATCTATTCAGAATTTAAAATTGAAAATAAATAAACTGCGACGGTGCATCGAACATTCCTAAGAAAAGTATCGCTAAAACAATTCCGTAGTAGAGTATCCAACGGAATAAAACTGGTTGCTGATTCAATACCGTTCTTAAGCTTTGTCCTCTTTGAAAATAATGAACAGTTTCCATCACTAACAAAGCAAAAACAACCATCACAAAATTGGTAATACCTTGACCTAGAAAGATGTTTTTTTCGATAAAACTTCTATTACTTATCTGCGAAAGCTGTTCGCCGATACCTGTAAATAAATGCGTAGCGATATAAGAAGCCGATTTAAAATCGACTGCACGAAAGAAAATCCATGCAAAACTTGTCAAGCAAAAAACAGTTGAAATTTGAATAATTTTATAGAAAAAAGGTAGTTTTTTAATCCCAATTATTGCTACAATTTTATTCCTATAATCAACAGTAAGATTGGCAAAAATCAGATAAAAACCATGCATTGCTCCCCAAATAACGAAATTCCAACTTGATCCATGCCAAATTCCTGACATTAAAAAAACGATAAAAACATTATATTCTCTTCGCCATTTTGAAACCCTGTTTCCGCCCATCGAAATGTACAGATAGTCACGAAACCAAGTAGAAAGTGAAATATGCCAACGTCGCCAAAATTCTGAAATGGTTTTTGAAAAATAAGGTCGGTCGAAATTTTTCATTAAATCAAAACCCATCACTTGTGCCGAACCCAAAGCGATGTCTGAATATCCTGAAAAATCACAAAAAATTTGAATTGAAAACAGTGAAGTTGCTACCAAAAGTGGAATACCTTTTTGCTCAAAAGGATGGTCATACACTTGATTGACCATCACCGCCAGACGGTCGGCAATCACTACTTTTTTGAACATTCCCCAAGCCATCAATTTCAAACCATCAGTTACTCTTTGATAATCAAAATCATATTTTTCATGGAATTGATGGAGTACATTTTGTGGTCTTTCAATTGGTCCAGCCACTAATTGCGGGTAAAACATCACGTACAAAGAGTAAATCCCAAAATGTCTTTCTGCTTTTTGTTTACCACGATATACTTCAATTGTGTAAGACATCGCCTGAAAAGTATGAAACGACAAACCGATTGGCAATAAGATTTTGAGATAAGGAATAGGATTTTCAAGTGCAAAACCTTTGAGTAAAAAGCTGATGTTTTCGTTCAAAAAGTTATAATATTTAAACACAGCCAACACGCCAATATTGGCAATGAGGCTCATCGTTAAAAACATTTTTCGCTTACTTCCCTCCGATTGCTCAATATAAATTCCAGCGTAATAATCAATAACGATGGTAAAACCCAAAATCAGCATGTAAATCGGCACGAAAGCCATGTAAAAATAACAGCTCGCTACCAACAGTAAAAGCCAACGAAAACGATACGGTATCAAAAAATAAAGTATCGTTACGACTGGGAAAAAGATTAAAAATTCTAATGAATTAAATAACATAATTTTTGAAAGCCCAAATCAGTTTTCATGCTTTGGTATAAAGATTTTCAACGAGAAATGTTGATATTTTCAAGGCTAACGCCCAATTTAATTGACGTTTGTTTTTCGTAAATAAATGATAATTAGCAGGTTGAAATGCTAATCACTATTTATTATCTTTTGTAAACACTTAAATACTTACCTTTTGCTATTCTATGATAAATATGTTCATGAAATTGAATTGTTTGAGTCTTACTTCTACTTGAAACAATGGCGTCTGGCAAGAATGTTTTACTTTCTAATTTACCTAAAATACCTTTCACTGCAATTTGCCGTACTTCTATCCTCTCTGGAATTAATACTCTCAGCATTAAATAATCTTTATCGTCTTCCAGCAATTCCAAACCAATAGATTTGAAGTGATTTTTCAAGATAATTTCATTCATTGCTAAAAAATCTGCGGCTTGAATATCCAATCCTTCGTGGGTAAGTACATCTTGATAAGTAGCATCAAGAATACTCTTTTTTTGATACAAAGCCAAAGCACCAGATTTTTCATTTATTGGTACAAATTTCTTGGCAAGCATCGTCAATCCATGAAATGAAAGAATTGGTTTCTGAAAATTCAACAGTAAAAAAGGTAAAGTAGCCAAGCTTAATACAATTACTATTGGCTTGACAATTGCTTTTCTTTCGCCAATTACTAAAGCACAAAAACATGAAATTAACAAGAAAAAAGGACTATGCAAGCGACTTCCGAAAAGCTGAAATCTTAACAAAGCACAAAACATGATAAAACCTAAAACACAAGCAAACCAAAATAAACTAAGTGTTGGCTGTTTTTTTACTTTCAGAAAATAGAAAAATGAAACAAACGCAATGAGTAAAAAATGTAGAAAATTCCCAGAGAAATCTTCCGTTGTTGAAAATCTTGGAATTTTAAAAACACTGTCTTCGCCAAAAGTAGTCAATGGGTCAGAAATGCTAATTCCTAATAAATCATGTAAATTCAACAAGATATTCATCCAGAAATTATTCCAAATATTTCCGGGAGAGTGCATGCCAATATGTAAAGCAATTTGACGAGTAATATTTGAAATCAATGCTGCTGGTGAGTGATTTTCTAAAGAAATTCTATCAGAAGCATGACCAAGTGGGTCATGAAAAATCACCCAATTTCTGGCATAATACCCCAAATTAATCGCAACACTTACAATCACAATCAGAACAAGTCCCGTCCAAATCTTTGAAGATTTCCACCATTTTTTTTCCAGCAAAACACGATAAGCCAACCAAATACAAAATGGAAATAGAAAAATATAACCAGTTCCTTTCGTCAATTCAGCCAAACCTAGGCTCAAACCAAAATAAATGGCATTTTCTAGCGAAAATTCTTGAACATATTTGAAAGAAAAGTAAACGCCACAAACTACAAAAAATGAAACTATTAAATCATTTTGTGTAGAAGTAGCTTGAAGTACAATCATCGGAATTGTTGATACAATTAATGCCCCAAACCATTGCGTTTTGATACTTCCTCCTAGTTGTTTTATCAATAATGAACAAGCCGTAATTCCGCCCAAAAAGCTAAACCATTGCACCAAATTGGCTACAAAATCAGATTTTCCAAGTACATACAAATGAAGTATTACTAATTCAGAAAAAATATTGTAGGCTACTTGTCGGTGATTATTGGTTGCAAAATGAGTAAGATGTTCATTTTGAAGCCAATACATAATTCTTGACAAATGATAAGTAAGTGAATCTGTATTATTGACGGGCGAAATCAGAGCAAGAAAAAGCGTAATGCTCAAAATGATCAAAATAGGAATTAAAAAAAGACTTACTCCAGTACTTTCCTTTTTGATATTTTCAATCAATTCAACAACTTTCTCTTTTTTACTTTTATGTTTTGATAAGCGAAATAGCAAGAATGCGATGAATACAATCCAAAAAACTAAAATATAAACGAAGTTAATTTTGAAGCATAGATTTATAATTTCAGTACTAAAAACTATCGCAACTGAGTTCAATAATAATGCTTTTATCAAAGACTCTCGGATTTGCTTTGAAGTAAAATATCCATCAAAAAAAACTAAAGTAATGGCAAGGAAAATAAGAAAATTAAGCATTGATTTTTATATTTTTGGATAGTCCACGAAGGCTAAAATGAGGAGTATCAACAAATAAGTTTTATGTTTTTGATGCGAAGTTAGCGATAATAACTTATTCTAAAATCTCCTTCTTTTCATTGAATCCGCTGTTTTCAAATAGTGTTAAAAGTCTTTTTGTGAAAATTTCTCTTCCTTTAGCATTTGGATGATAGGCGTTATCGTAGAAAAAAGTATCGTCCATCAACGCATTTTCTGCCGTTCCTAAAATCGGAATTTTAAGTTCTTTTTGAATTTGTTGACTTATTTTCCGAATCGTATCCATATTTTCTTCATAGCTTTTTTGTGCTAAACAAGGATAAGTAAAATAAACCTTCGCTCCTTTTTTTTGTGCAAAAGCATAAAAATCATTCAAATCTTTGATTTGCTTGGTAAAATCTGCGGATGATAATGTTGGATAGACAATTTCAGTTTTAGGATTATTCAAATGACAGAGTAAATCACCTTTTGGTGAAAAACAATTTCTGTAAAAAATAGAAGTTGTATCGGCAATACTGATTGGTTTACTTCTGGAATGATTCAAGGCTTCGCCAATAATTAATCTAAAATCCGTTAAACGATGTACTGCATAAGCACTCATTTGTTCAGTAATGGATGGAAAATGAATCCATTCTTTTGAAAGCGGATAAAAATCAGCAGCAATTAATTGTTCATTATATTCTCCTTCAGAAGTAACCATGTACTCTAAACTCAACAGTACAACATCGCCTTTTTTCAGGTACGTTTTTAACTCTTCCATCATATAACGACTACCGAAATTGTAATGCAAAGCCGCATTGACAACGTGTAATTTCAATTCATTTTCGAGCAAATCGCTATCTACACCAAATGCCATACTTGAGCCACTCATCAACACCAATCTGGGACTTGGCACAGATGCCAGCATCTTAGTTTTGTCGATAATCGTTGCGATGTAGGCATTTTGTGAGCGAGGGTCAAGACTTAAATCTAATTTCCTTGCTACATCAATGGCTAACAATGGTAAAAACCCAATCAAAAACAGTTTTATGAAGAACTTTAGGAGTTTCAAAATGTGTGATTTTTAATATTTGAGAAAAAATTATTTTCCAATGTCTTATTCAGCATACAGCAAATACTTTTTTCTGATGACTTTATACACTTCTAAATCTTTTTGCCAAGTTGCACGAATTTCAGCTTCTGTTTTTCCTGCAATAATTTGTTTACGTAAATTGTCTGAACCAGCCAATCTATCGAAGGCAGAAACACTTGTAAAGAACTTTGTTTTATCCGTCGCTTTTTGATAAAAGTCAAGTACATATTTCAAAGTAAAACCCTCTTTTCGGGCATCTACTTGGGTTAAATCTAAACCATAGCAAAGTTTGTCTTTTTGCGGTGGATTTTTGGCTCCTGGTTTATCTACAGGCGTAAAAGTAAAAGTTCCATTTGCTGGATTTGGCGAACCAATTACTTGAAATTGCTTATCTGTTCCACGCCCCACACTTACTTCCGTTCCTTCAAAAAAACAAATAGAAGGATATAAAAGTATCGATTGTAAATTGGGCAAATTGGGTGAAGGTGCAATCGGTAAAGTATATGGCGTTGAATGTTTGTAATTCAAACATTTAATTACTTTTAAATTGGCTTTTACGCCATCTTTTAACCAACCTTCTTGATTTATCATTGTTGCTAATTCTCCAACGGTACAACCATGAACCACTGGTACAGGATTTAAACCGACAAATGAAGCAAATTTTCTATCCAACACTAGACCATCAACTAAATGTCCAGTAGGATTTGGGCGGTCAAGAACAAGTATTTCTTTGCCAGTTTCTGCACAAGCTTCCATCACATAGTGCATCGTAGAAGTATAAGTATAAAATCTGGCTCCTACATCTTGAATATCAAAAATTACAATATCAATACCTTCTAATTGTGCTACACTTGGCTTTTTATTTGAACCATATAAAGAAACAATTGGCAAGCCTGTTTTTTTGTCAACACCATTGGCTACATGTTCGCCAGCATCTGCTGTTCCTCTGAAACCATGTTCTGGAGCAAAAATTGTTTTAACTTTTACTCCTAATGCAATTAAAGAATCTGCCAAATGCGTTTTCCCAATCACAGAAGTGTGATTTACCACCAAAGCCACTGTTTTGTTTTTCAACATTGGCAAGTACAAAGCCGTTTGTTCAGCACCAGTTTTTAGCGTTTCTGTCGTATTTTTTTGGATAGAAACACAAGAAATAAGCAAAAAACCTGTTAAAATGAAGATTATTTTTGTTGTATGAAGCATAAGGTAAGCTTTGAGTTGTGAGTTTTGAATGATGAGATTTAAGTTTTTTAAAAGATAAAAAAGCAAGTGCTTTACTAAATTACACAGAACGAAAATCGGCTCATCAATTATTTTACCAGTAAAAACTACTTAATTTGTATTCAAAAAACAAAATTACAAAATACTGCATGAATTTCCCTTATTTCATTTCTCAGCGCATTCAAAATACTAAAACTACTTCTTTTTCGGGAACGGTTACTCGCATCGGTGTGGGAAGTATAGCTATTGGTTTGTCGGTGATGATTGTTGCATTTGCAGTATTATTTGGTTTTAAAGATGCCATTCACCAAAAATTATTTAGCCTTACGCCACACATCAAAGTTTCGAAGTTTTCGGCAAACGAATCTTACGAAGAAAACCCGATTACTCAGCAAAGCGACCTTTTTAGAAACTATAAAAGCATCAAAGAAATTGCTCATATTCAAACTGCGGCTACAAAAGCAGGCATTTTAAAAACTCGTCAAGACATTTTAGGCGTAGTGATGAAAGGCATAAATCGTGACTTTGATTTTAAAAGATTTGAACCCAACATCATCAAAGGACAGCAAATTAGTTTTTCAAAAGATGAGTATTCAAAAGATATTTTAATCAGTAATATTATTGCCAACAAACTGAATTTAACTGTTGGAAACGATGTAATTATTTACTTCTTAAATGCTCCAGACCGACCAAGGAAATTAATCGTAAAAGGTATTTATGAAACGCAAATGGAAGAGTTTGACAAAACTTTAATCATTGGCGACATCCGTTTAATACAAAAAATGAATAATTGGGGTGCAGATTCAGTAGGGAGTTATGAAATCTACATCAGTGATTTTGAGCAATTGGATGCTGTTACGAAAAAGATTCAACGTAAAATTCAGCCCGATATGAAGTTAGAAAAAGTAACGACTTTGTACATGGGTTTATTTGATTGGCTAGGAATGTTGGACAGAAATATGGTGATTTTCCTGAGCTTAATTTTATTTGTTGCTTCCTTTAATATGATTTCAATATTATTGGTTTTAATGTTAGAACGTACTCCGATGATTGGTGTGTTAAAGGCTTTAGGAGGAAGTAATTGGCAAATAAGAAAGATATTTTTATGGAGTGGTTTTACGATGATTTTCAGAGGGCTAATCTATGGAAATTTACTTGGAATTGGACTTTGTCTTTTACAAAAACAATTTAAACTCATTCCTCTCGACCCTGTAAATTATTATATGAATACTGTTCCGATTATGATGAATTGGCCAGTAATACTCCTACTGAATTTGGCTACAGTTTCATTAGTGCTGTTTGTGCTGATTATTCCCACTTTCGTTATTACTCGTATAGAACCTGTCAAAGCGATTGTTTTTAGAAAGTAGTTTGTGGATTTCGTTATCGGTGAAAAGTTAATTGTTAGCTGGAAAACAAATGGGATTCCGAACAAAACAAGTTCAAAATCCCATTTTCAAAATCACAAAAGTGCTGCACCAAAAACGCCAGCACTGTCGCCTAAAAGTGGTTTCACAATTGGCGTTGAAATCTTTTTATCATTAAAAATATACTTTTTGATTCTTTCGTAGCCTTCTGTGTAAAGTAAATCTATGTTTCCCACACCTCCACCAATCACGATTAAATCTGGGTCAAGTACATTAATCAATGTCGAGATTCCTCTTCCATAATATTCTAATAATCTTTCAATCGTTGCTGTGGCAAACTCGTCGGTATTAGCTAGATAACGTTCAAGTATTTCCTTCAGCTTTAGTGATTCTCCACTTATTTTTTGGTAATACTTTTCAAGTGCTGGTCCTGCAATTACTTTTTCTACACAACCTGCTTTTCCACAGTAACATGGTTCTCCGTTTTCTTCGATGATATTGTGTCCCCATTCGCCACCAATTCCATGATGTCCTGATATTACTTTTCCATGAACGACTAAACCACCACCAACGCCAGTTCCCATGATTACGCCAAATACTAACTCAGCTTTGGGGAAACTTTTCCCTGCTCCCATCAATGCTTCTGCCAGTGCAAAACAATTAGCATCATTGGCTAATTTCACAGGAATACCCAATGCTTTTTCTAAATCTTCGTGCATTGGTTGTCCGTTCATACAAACGGTATTACAGTTTTTCATAGTCTGCGAAGCTGGGTCTAAAACACCTGGCGTAGCAAAACCAATTTGAACTGGCTGTTCGTCAATTTCCTCAATGACCAAATTAACTAACTTAACAATCTGACTGATGATGTGCTGATAACCTTTATCGGCTTCGGTAGGAATACGTTTTCTACAGATTACAGCCAAGTCATTTGTTTTATCTAACACGGCACATTCTATTTTTGTACCTCCTAAATCAATACCCCAAAGATGTGTAGGATTTGTAATTGATGGTTTCAAGTTTTTGGATTTATTTAATTTATAGTTTACAAATTTTAAGCACTGCAAATTAACTATTTATTCTTACTTTTGGAAGGAAATCACTTTTTACACTTATTTACCCTGTAATTCAAACAATCTCCCCTAAATGAGTAGCTTTTTACTCATTTTATTTGTTATTTATCATCTTTTTGAGGAAATGGCAATAATTCCGTGTGATTAATCATGGTATAAAAATTTTAAGGTTGATAGCAATATATTCTTGTTCAACTTAAACTTTTATAGCTATGATACGCTGGTCAATCACATTCTTAATTATTGCCTTAGTTGCAGCCATTTTGGGTTTTGGAGGTATTGCCGCCAATGCTGCCTATTTCGCTAAAATACTATTCTTTGTAGCCTTAATATTTGCCGTATTTAGTTTTCTAAGAGGCAGACGAAATAACTAATTTTTCGGGAAACAGGTTACTCAATTATTTTTAATCAAAACAAATTCAAACATTTTCACGAATATCTAAACAAGAATAAAAGCTAAAATCATGAAACTTCAAATAAGTTGCCAACTTGATTACGAAGCTTACTCCTCTACTCCATTAATTCTGATGCTCAGACCCAGAAGTGGTTCTGGACAATGGATTATTAAGGAAGAATATATTCTTGAGCCAAGTGTTCCAATTACAGAATATACAGATATTTATGGAAATTTATGTCAGCGTTTATTAAGCCCTCTTGGTAAATTCACTGTTCATACTTCATCAATTGTACAAACTGCTGATGAAATTGACGTAGCACCAGGAGCAGAATTTGTGTTGATTGAAGATTTACCCGCCGAAGAACTGATTTATCTACTCCCAAGTAGATATTGCGAATCTGACCAATTAGGAAATCTCGCTTTCCAAATTGTTGGAAATGCTTATCCGGGTTATGATCAAGTAGAACTTATCCGACAATGGATTCATTACAATATCACTTATCAATATGGTTTTAGTAATGTTTCAACTTCTGCGAAAGATACTGCTTATGCTAAAATTGGTGTTTGTCGGGATTTTTCTCATTTAGGAATTGCCCTTTGTAGAAGTTTGAGTATTCCTGCCAGAATGGTTGTGGGTTATTTATATGAATTAAATCCAATGGATTTGCATGCTTGGTTTGAAGCTTTCATTGGCGGACGTTGGTACACTTTTGATGCCACTCAAGATTATCCAAAAGGTAACAGAGTTGTATTAGCTTATGGCAGAGATGCTGCTGATGTTGCTTTAGCGACACAGTTTGGAAGTATTTTTTTATTAGATATGCGAGTTTCGGTGTCGGTAGCAGAAGATATAACGGTCTAAATTATCTTCTGTTATCATCATCGCCCATCATACTCAAATAGCTGTTATATCTGCTTTCTGCAATTTCACCACTGCCTACAGCTTCCATTACTGCACATTTCGGTTCATTAAGATGTTTGCAATTATGGTATTTGCATTCGCCCAATAACGCTCTCATTTCTGGAAAGAAATGTGATAATTCTTGCTTCTCAATATCAATCAATCCTAATTCTTTAATGCCAGGTGTATCAATGATGTAAGAATTTTCTTCGATTTCAAACATCGTTGCAAAAGTGGTTGTGTGTACACCTTTATTGGCAAAGCTTGAAATTTCCATTGTTTTCAAATCTAATTCTGGTGCAATCTGATTCACCAAAGTAGATTTTCCAACGCCTGAATGACCAGAAACTAAAGAAATTTTATCTTTCAAAATATCATTAAAAGCTTTGATTCCGATTTTACCAACTGCCGAAGTAAATACACAAGGATAACCAATACTTTCGTAAAGTGCTGCTAAATCAGCTAAGTAATCTTTTTCTTCCTCAGAAAGTAAATCTATTTTATTAAAAACAATGGTTGTTGGTATTCTGAAAGATTCTGCTGAAACTAAAAAACGGTCAAGAAAACCCAATGAAGTTCTAGGATAATTTAAAGTAACGATGATAACCGCTTGGTCAAGATTCGCAGCTAAAATATGCCCATGAGCCGTTTTGTGTACTGATTTACGAATAATATAATTTTCACGAGGCTCAATTTTAAAAATTGTCGCCATGTTTTCTAATTTATCTTCAATTTCAAATTCTACTCTATCTCCAACAGCAATTGGGTTAGATGTTTTTAATCCTTGAATTTTAAATTTCCCTTTCAAACGGCATTGCCATACGTGCTTGTTTTCATCAAGCACTTCATACCATGAACCCGTTGAACGTAATACTAATCCTTTCATTATTGTATCAGAATATTGATAATTCCTTGATAAATTTTATAATTTTTCCCGTCCCTCCTAAATTCTCTTGCACATAACTTAATATCGTAGCAGACTTCTCTTTTCTTAAAGTTTCATCAAAATATAATTGCTCAAAATTACTTTTAAATTGAGCGGTATCCGCAATCACAAATGCACCGCCAATATTGATTAAATCCATTGCTTCTTGAAATTTTTGGTAATTATTATTGCCAAAAAAGATAGGTAAACCAAAAGTTGCAGCCTCTAAAGTATTATGTAATCCTTTACGATAAGCACCGCCAATCCAAGCAAATTCTGCATATTGATACAGCGATGAAAGCATTCCTATGTTATCAATAAAAAGCGTTTGAGCGGCTTCTAATTCTCCATTTTTTAACTGTTGAATTTCGGAAAATTTGATAGATTTTCCTTTTAACACTTTTTGCCAAGCCGTTATTTCTTCCTCATGAATTTCGTGTGGGGCAATAATTACTTTTAAATCATGCTTAAAATCATTCAACATTGGTGCAATTACTTCAAAATCTTGTTGCCAGCACGAACCAACAATTAATACAGGTTGGTTATTCTTAAATTGATTTACTACATCAATCTCTTTTTTAGCATCAGCAATTTGTTTTACTCTGTCGAAGCGAGTATCTCCACCAATACTAATCTGCTGAATACCAATACTGTTTAACAAATCATACGATTTTTTATTCTGTACAAAAATATGAGTAAAATAAGCAAGAATACTTCTATAGAATCCACCATAATTTTTGAAAAATATTTGATTCTCTCTAAAAATAGTTGAAAAAGAAATTACTGGAATTCCCTTTTCTGAAAGTATTCTCAAATAGTTATACCAAAATTCATACTTCACAAAAAAGGCTACTGATGGTCTAAATAATTCGATAAATTCACGAGCATTCGCAGAAGTATCGGCAGGTAAATAACAGATATAATCTGCACCAGTATAATTTTTACGAATCTCGTAGCCAGAAGGCGAAAAAAAAGTAAGTAAAATATGATGTGTTGGAAATTCCTCTTTGTATTTTTCAATTACAGGTCTGGCTTGTTCAAATTCTCCTAAAGAAGCACAATGAAACCACGCCAAAGGTACATTTGAAGTATTTTTTTTTATCCAGAAATCACTAGCATAAACCTGATGGCGAAAGTTTTTTCTACCTTGAATCCAAAGTTTAGCTTTACTGTTGAAAGGACTTGCAAACCAGACTAATAACTGGTAAATGTAAATTGAAATATGATAAAGTAGCTTTGACAAATGAAATTTGAATTAATTTTGAATCAAAATTACAGCTAATTAGTTTCATATTAAAACAAACACAAAGCATTTACATAATCTGAAGAAGCGAAGAAGCGCTAAATAATTACAATGAACTGGAATCAATTAACAGATTTATCTCAATTAGAGGCTATCAAAGAGGAATCTAAACAACAACCCATTTTGATTTTGAAACACAGTACAACGTGTTCAATTTCATCTACTGCCTTAAATCGTTTGGAAAGAAATTGGAAACAAGAAAGTGTAGGAGAGCTAAAACCTTATTACTTAGATTTATTGAAATTTCGTCCAATTTCAACCGAAATTGCTAATACTTTCGATGTTGAACATCAATCTCCACAAGTATTGGTCATTCAAAATGGTGAATGTATTTATGATGCTTCACATTTTGATATTTCATTTGCTGAATTAAAAGAAGTTGTGAGTTAGGAGTTTAGAGTGCTGAGTTTTGATTTGTCCTTGCCTAATATTACGCTTATTAACCGTGCATAATTTACGTGAATAACTCATGGCATGACTAAAGGTTCAAACTCACAACTCAGCACTAGAAATTCAGAACTCTAGTCGTTCCACTCAAAACTCACCACTTGTTCTAAATCTGGATGCAAACTTAGTGAAACAGGACATTTGTGTGCGATGTTCTCTAGTTTCTTAATTTGTTCTTCTGTCAAGACAATATTTGTCTTCATTTTTAAGTTTATTTCTAAACGAGCTACTTTTCTTGGGGGAGTCTGAGACATAATTTTTGCTACCTCAACACCAGAACCTGCTAACTCAATTCCGTCACGTTGTGCAAAAATTGCCATAGTAGTTAGCATACAAGTTCCCGTAGCAGTCGCCAATAAATCGGTTGGAGAAAAAACCTCACCTTTACCCATATTATCGGTAGGTGCATCAGTAAGTAATTGTGTACCAGATTGCAAATGTGTTGATTCGGTACGGAGGTCGCCTAAATAGGTAGTTTTTACTGTTGGCATTATGTTGTTGTTATGTGTTAAATATTTGATGATTTTTGTCCTAAATTTAAACAAATAGCGTCATATTACGTATTTTAATCATAATTATATACATTTGTTGACATTGATTTCCAATTTTAGAAACAAAACCTGTGGATTGTCTGATAAATATCAATATTCATTGTATGTTTAGTTCATTCATATAAAATTTTTGATTAAGCCATTGTGAAAAAACTACTAAATACACTCTTATTCTTCATTTTAGCTTCGTTGTCGTTTCATACAATTGAGGCACAACGCCGAAATACTTCGACTAAAACTACTCAGACAAGAGAAGTAGTCGATGAAGAAAACTACCATTCTATTTTATCTTTTGGATTAACAACCAATACCAATTCTGGTTTATTGGGTGGTTTAATGGCACGTAAAGAAATCGTGATTGATAATAATGCTTTACATCGCCAATTTCATTATTTTAACCTTGAAATTGTGAATGTAAACCATCCAAAAGAAAATACAATTAGCTTTTTAGGGAACGGAAGTAGCTATGTTGATGGCAAACAGAATTATCTTTTTGCGATTCGCCCTCAATATGGTCGTGAAATTAACTTATTTCATAAATCATCAGATGGCGGTGTAAATATCAACGGAATTATTGCTGGCGGACCAACGATTGGAGTTGTAAAACCGTATTACGTACAAGTATTTTATGGAAGAGGAAATATTCGTGACGAAGCATACGACCCATCCAAACATAATTACAATAATATTTATGGAAGTGGCGGTTTCTTTGAAGGCTTAGGGAATGCAAACCTTGTACCTGGCGTGAATTTAAAAGCTGCTTTGAACTTTGAATTAGATGCTTTTCGCCAATCAAATATTAGTTTAGAGATTGGTTTTTTGGCAGAAGCTTACTCAAAGAAAGTAAATATCATGGCATTAGCAGACAATAGAAGTGTATTTACTTCAGGATATTTAACCATCTTTTTTGGTGGAAAAAGGTAATTATCAAATAAGCTGAAAAATCTAAAATGAAGCAATTGAAAGATGGTTTAATAAAATATTACTCTTGAATTAACTGAATATTCAAAAATAGCGTCAGGAAAATGTAAACCAATTTCATTTTCCTGACGTTTTTATTTTATTAGCATTTAACTTTGTAGCATAATAGTATTGTTCAAGGAATAGACAGACGATGATAGAACTTCCAGTAATAGCTCCAAAAGCAGAGACAGCCTCAACGCATTCTAAAAAACCAAGTTGGTTAAGAGTAAAATTACCGATTGGTCAAGAATATGCAAGGGTACGTAATATTGTAGATGAATATAAACTACATACCATTTGTCAATCAGGAAATTGCCCAAACATGGGCGAATGTTGGGGTGCAGGTACAGCAACCTTTATGATTTTAGGAAATGTATGTACTCGTTCTTGTACTTTTTGTGCGGTAGCAACAGGTCGCCCGAACGAATATGATGCCGACGAACCACGTAGAGTAGCTGAAGCCATCAAATTAATGGGTGTAAAACACGCTGTAATCACTTCAGTAAACCGTGATGAATTGAAAGACCGTGGTGCTGAAGTTTGGTATCAAACCGTAGTACAAGTAAAAGAAGCATCGCCAACAACGACGATTGAAACCTTAATTCCTGATACAAAAGGAAATTGGGATGCACTTTACAGAATGATTGAAGGGGGACAAGAAGTAGTTTCTCATAATATGGAAACGGTAGAGCGTTTGTATAGAAACGTGCGCCCACAAGCAAAATATGCTCGTTCTTTAGAACAAACTAAACGTACCAAAGAGTTTGGAAAAAGAACCAAATCAGGTATTATGTTGGGCTTAGGCGAAACACAGGAAGAAGTATTCAAAGCGATGGACGATTTAGTGGAAAATGGCTTAGATGTATTGACATTAGGACAATACCTCCAACCTACTAAAATGCACCATGAAGTAATAGAATGGGTACATCCAGATACTTTTGCGATGTATAAAGAAGAAGGATTAAAACGTGGTTTACAATATGTAGAATCAGGAGCTTTAGTTCGTTCAAGCTATCATGCAGAGAAGCATATTTAGTACAGCTCAATGATTAGTACCGAAAGCCTCAGTTTTACTGGGGCTTTTGGCGTTTAATGGCTGATACTTTTCCCCAAAAACAATAAAGGGCAAGCTTTCGCTCGCCCTATTATTTGGCATATATTAGTTTGATTATGATGATTAAATACTTGGGTCGGTTGGCGTATTAGGATTCGTCAACCTTTCTTGATCTGGATATGGATAGAAATTACGGGTACGTTCTACCAAGCTTGTTGGTGGTGCTGGTCTTCCGAAACGACGACTGTCTTCTAAACGCATTCCTGTCATGAACAATTCTGCACAGCGTTGTTTGTAAACTTCTATGAGTAAAGCATCTTTTGTCTGACTTCCTGAATATGCTCCTAATCCAGCATTTACTCCAAAAGCATCACCTGACGCTTGTGTTCTTACAGCATTAATATCTGCCAAAGCAGCATTAATGTCTGGAGTAGCTTTTCTTAAATTTGCCTCTGCTCTAATTAAACGAATTTCATCTGGCAAATAGACAGGAATTGCACGGTCAACAGCATCGAAGAAGCCAACCAATTTCTTCAAGGTCTCACCTCCTACTACTACATTTGGTGTACTTAAATAGAAAGCCAAACGCTTATCGTCAGCATCTACTAAAGCTGTTGGTAAACCGAAGTTATCACGAGGTGCATAATCCTTACTAATTTGTGTGGCTGCGTAAATTGGATTTTGGCTTTGTGAAGAATAAACAAATGATGACTTCTTTGACAAGTCCACTGCATTGGCAGATGCAATGGCTGCGTCAAAGTTGCCAAGCATCATGTTGTACCTTGCACGATAAGCTTGAATGCTATTAATTAGGTCGAAATCTGCACCTGTTACTTTTGTTCTGAATTCTGCTGAAGGAGCTGTTGCTGAAACCATCGCTACGGCTTCGTCTAATAATTTTACGGCTAATTTTAAAGCTTCTGTTCGGTCTGAATAAACGGCTTGTCCCAATTTATCCGTTTGTAAAGGCATTTTTTCGAATGAAGTAGCCAAACCTCCTAAAGCCATCGCTTTGAATAAATTAGCATGAGCAACCACTCCACTTTTCATGGCAGCATCACTTGCTAATGCCGTTGGAGCACTGGCAATAATATCGTCTGCCATGCCAATTACTCTGTACATTCTTGACCAAACTCCCAATACGTTTCCATTAAAAGTTGGCAAGGCTGTTCCGCCTGCTTCTATTTCAATGATGTTAGTAAAGGTTGTAATTCCTTTTATTTCACGAGCAGTAGTGCCTGGTGTTAAAATCAATGAACTAATTCCAAGTGTTGAATAATTCTGACGTAAACCTACACTTAGAGTAATGAGTCCGTCACGAGTTGTTAAAATCTGAGCGTCTGTTGGTCCATTCGGATTTTTAATATCCAAGCTACAATTAGTCAGCATCAAACTAGAAGCTACTAAAAGGCTGGTTGTTAATATTTTTATCTTGAATTTCATCGTCTATTCTTTATTAAAAAATGAATAATCTATTTATCACTTATTAAACATCTTTAAAATCGCTGGATTTTTAGAAATTAGCTGTTAAGCCAATTGAGTACTGACGTGGAATTGGTACCTCCACAAAGTCGAAACCACGAACAGCGTTAGATTGTCCAGCTGAATTTACTTCTGGGTCATAACCGCTATAATTATCGAACGATAATAAGTTACGTCCAGCCAATAAAATACGAATGTTTTTCAAACCCAAGGCTTTTGGAGTAGCCATGTAAGAAATAGATAATTCTCTTACTTTCACAAAAGAACCTTTTTCGATATAATTTTCGAAAATACTAAACAAAGCCGCACTTGTTCCTTTTGGTACTTCTCCTTTTAATTCTGCTTCGTATCCAGCCAAACCTCCGTACAAATCACGTTCGCCTACTCTACGAGTGAAGTTGAAAACATCAAAACCTTGCATTGCATCTAATTGTAAACGGAAAGTAAATTTCTTGTACTCTACTTCATTTATGAATGAATACACCGCAGTTGGGTTCGGATTACCTATTACTTTACTCAAAATCGCTCCACTTGGTTGCCCTGTTGCATCTCTACCAACTGTGTATTGTCCATTTGCTAACTGAGTACCTCTCTCACGTTGCGGAAAACCTGTTGGCGTTAATAATAAACTTCCATCAGGATTACGAGCAAAAAATGTTGAATAGAAAGCTCCAAGAGAATAACCATTTACTGCGGCAACTTGACCGAAACCACCAGCAAATGGCAATACTCCGTTCCCTTCTACGCCGTCGATAACATTTTTATTTTGTGTGTAAGTGATAGTCGAAGTCCATTTAACATCTTTATTCTGAACAGGAATCGCTCTAACCATTACTTCAAAACCTTTGTTAGTCATCGTTCCGATGTTTACAAAACGGTTATTGTAACCTGTAGTTGGTGCCAATGTACGATTCAAAATCAAGTCTTTTACTTCTTTGTTATAATAAGTAAATTCAACTCCGATACGATCTTTCAATAAACTAAAATCTGTACCGATTTCAAGTTCGGTTTGTCTTTCTGGTTTTACAGTAAAGTTACCCAACGTCAATGGTGCTAAATAGCCATTCAAACCCGCAGTAGTTACAGGCGAATAATTTGTAAAGCGGTCGTAAGCACCGATAGCAGTTAAGTTACCAGCTTGCCCCCAAGCTGCTCTTACTTTAAAGTTTGGTAAAATATCAGCTAAAGTATTTTTCCAGAATTCTTCATTAGCAAGTACATAAGATGCACTTGCTTTTGGATAAAACTGCCAACGATTATCTAAACCATACACCGAAGCGGCATCCCAACGACCCGCACCCGTTAAGTATAATTTACTAGCAATACCAAAAGTTTGTTGTACAAAAATCCCTGCAAAAGCTCTTTCCGAACGACTTTCTCCCGATACAATCAAAGCTCCATTGTTAATAGTTTCTCCGAAAACACCTAATTGTTGTGCATTGATAGAAGTAGTTTGTGAACGGTCGTATTGAATCGTTCCGCCAACGCCTGTTGTTGACTCAACTAATTCACCAATTTTTGTTTGATAACGAATATTCAAATCGTTGTTCAATTGTAAAACATTGGCATCAGCACGACGAGACAAACCTGCATCATAACTTGGCGTTGTGTTTACAGGAGGAATATATGCCGTTCCTGATTGAGAATAAGTATCTAAACCGAAAGTATAATCAATTCCTAAACCTTCAATTGGTGTAAGGTTTAATTGAACATCGCCCGTAAAACGTGAAGTATTTTGCTTGAATTTGAAACGGTCGATTGCCTCTAAAGGATTTGTTCTACGAAGTACTGCCGTTGGAGCCGTAGAAGGGTAAGCACCAGTCGTTTCATTTTTAGCTGGATTCACAAAATTGTTTGAGAAAATAAATCCTGTTAAAGCACCATAAGCTTCGTTGATACCACCATTTGGAATTTCGTTTGAACTACTATAAGTATAATTTCCACCTACAGTAATACTTGCCCATTTATTCAGATGTTGTCCGATTCTCATTCTTACATTTGAACGACCAAAATCTGAGCTTTTAATAATTCCTTGATTCTGAAACATCGAACCAGAGAAGAAGTAATTCGAATTCTGATTTCCACCCGAAACCGATAAATATTGTTCATTACCAACCGCCTGACGGAAAATGTCTTTTTGATAATCGTAACGAGTTACGTCCATCTGGGTTTTGTCAGTTATTGTAGTATTTACAAATGCTTTTCCATAAGTATTATAAGGTAAAGTTTTACGTACTTCGCTTACTCTGAAAGTTGACGAAAAACTAACACTTGCTTTTCCATCTTTTCCTTTCTTCGTGAAAATCTGCACAACACCATTACTTGCTCTTGAACCATAAATAGCGGCAGCCGCTGCTCCTTTGATTACTTCTATTCTTTCAATATCATTTGGATTTAAGTCAACCAAACGATTTTGTGCATAACCACCCAAGTCTAATAATTCACGAGAATCATTGTTTACAATTACACCATCTACGATATAAAGTGGGTCTGATGAACCTACAATCGTGCTTGGTCCACGTAAACGAACGCTGATACCACCAGCAGGGTTTCCAGAATTTTGCGTAATTTGTGCCCCAGCAATTTTTCCAGATAAAGCTTGGTCAATTGAAGTAGCCGACGAATATTGTAAATCTGAAGCTTTTAATGAAGTAACAGCATTTCCTAACTGTTTTTTACTCGTTGCTACTGAAGTACCTGTTACAATTACTTCATCTAAACCTAGTGCATCTGTTGGTAATTGTACTGACAAAATAATTGGACTCTCTTTACCAATTATTACTTTTTTAATCACTGAACGAAAACCTACAGAACGAAATTCAAAATCATAACTGCCAGATTTTACATTGACATTTAAAGTAAATTCACCATTGACATTCGTAGCTGTACCAAGTTGAGTACCTTTTAAGATGACAGAAGCACCGATGAGTGGCTCATTACTCTCATCCAAAACTTTACCCTTTACGACAGTGGATTGTGCCAAAGCGTTCAGAGCGAACAACATGACAAACAGTCCAAGCAAAGTAGATAGGAAATGTTTTTTCATTTGGATTTTTGGGGTTTGAGTGAAGGTTTAAATGCCTTTTTCTGCATCTTTCATTTGTCACAAAAACAAAAAACAGGCGAATTCACGCAGAAATCAGAATCATATTTAAACAAAAATAATGAATTTATTCAAAAATGTTTATTTTTATTGTAAAATTTCAACCTAAATCTGCTTTTTCAACAAATATTCAATCAAAAACCCGCAAAAAAACGCATGAGTGTTATTGAAAGTAAAATCTTGCTCAAGAAAGAAAGACAATTAGAGATTATCCATCAGATTAATCTTCATAATAAAATACTGTCATCCGATCTCAGTCTCATTTTGAATGTTTCTGAAGATACTATTCGCCGTGATTTGAACGAATTAGCACTGGAAAACAAAATCGTAAAAGTACATGGTGGTGCATTATCAAAATCATACAATGTTTCGGCTACACAAGCAGATACTTATGCTTATGATGAAAAAAAAGTAATTGCCACAAAAATGATTAAACTGATTAAAGATGGCATGACAATTCTGACCAGTGGCGGAACTACGATGCGTGCCATTGCGAATCAGCTCCCAAACAATTTACATGTTACTTTTTTTACGGTAAGTCCGTTAATTTCTTTGGAATTAGCCGAACACCCGAATGTTGAAGTGATATTTTTAGGCGGAAAAATTTCTAACATTTCTAAAATCAGCGTTGGTGGCGAAGTAGTCAGTAAAATCAATGACATCAAAGCCGATTTATGTGTGTTAGGAATTAATGGTTTCGACCAAGAAGGCATCAGCGATTCTGATTATGAAGTAGTACAAGTAAAAAAAGCGATGATTAAATCCTCCAGACAAGTGGTAGCCACCACGATTTCAGAAAAATTAAACTCTGATTTACGTTTAAGAGTATGTACTTTGAATGAAATTGATTATTTAATCACAGAGCTTTCGCCAGAAAATGAATTATTGAAACCCTACAAAGGTTTGGTGAAATACATTTTATAAAACCAAAAAGGTAAGCCTTGATGGAAAATAATTGATTAATTTTGTAGCCCATTCAAAGCTATGGATGAAAAGGAAGTCCAAAACGTTAATCAAACTCAAAAATGTCTGTCATTATTTCCAATATTTCTGAAAGTCTCCCAGCATTTCTGGCTGAAAACCAATACACCAAAATTCATGTAATTGTTGATGAAAAAACGCATCGTCATTGTTATCCAATCGTTAAACCCTTATTGCCAAAGCACCAAGTAACAAAAATTAAGTCGGGCGAAGCCAATAAAAATTTAAGTACTTGCGAAGCTATTTGGACAGGCTTGACGAATCAATCTTTAGACAGACATAGTTTGGTGATTAATATTGGTGGCGGAGTAATTGGCGATATGGGCGGATTTTGTGCAGCCACTTACAAACGTGGGATTGATTTTATTCAGATTCCAACCACTTTACTATCACAAGTAGATGCCAGTGTGGGCGGGAAATTAGGAATTGATTTTAATGGATTGAAAAACCATATTGGTGTTTTTAAAATTCCGAATACGGTACTTATCGACCCAGCTTTTTTACAAACTTTACCCAAAAGTGAATTGCGTTCTGGCTTCGGCGAAATCATCAAGCATTGTTTAATCAGAGATGCAGCCAAATGGGAAGAGATTCGTAAAATTGATTTTGAAGAGCAAAACTTTGCCGATTTAATTGCTCATTCTGTGGCAATTAAAGAAGAAGTTGTAGCTATCGACCCAACTGAAAAAGGTTTAAGAAAAATACTAAACTTTGGGCATACATTGGGTCATGCCATTGAAACGTTTTATCTGGGCAAACCAAAATTACATTTACTTCATGGTGAAGCTATTGCAGCTGGAATGATTTGCGAAGCTTACATTTCTTTCAAAAGAGAAATGATTGACCAAAAATCATTAGAAGTAATTGAAGAATTTATCTTTGCAGTCTATGGAAAAGCGACGATTAAAGAAACTGAAATTGAAGAAATAATCGCTTTGACAGCACAAGATAAAAAGAACAAAGGCAAAGAAATCAGATTTTCTTTATTAGAAGGAATCGGGAAATGTACTTATGACATTTCGGTTTCTGCCAGCGAAATGAAAGAATCCTTACTTTATTATATTGGTTAAAAAGAATAGGCTGTCTCGATGAGACAGCCTATTCTTTTTAACCTTAAAGTTCTATTATTTTTTAGGAGCTGCCCCTGCTGGAGTTGTAGCCGCTGGAGTTGCTGGTGCTGGAGTAAGCGGTTTTGGAGTAACACCCATTCTTTTTAACACTAAGTCAGAGATGTTTGCATCGTCTGGAGCATGTAAAACGATTGGAGTAGTTCCTTGTCCTGCATCGTAATTGAATACGAAGGCAAAACCATTTTCTTTCGCTACACCGTGCATGTTGTCTTCAATTTTCTTCAACAATGGTTGTAACAATTGAGCTTGTTTCTTTTGTAAAGAAGTAGATGAATTCTGACGGAATTCCTCAATGCTAGACTGCATACCTTGCAATTCTTTCTCTCTATCCGCTTTAATTACATCTGCCATTGTAGCAGCATTTTTCTCATAATCAGCTAATTTCGTTTGAAAATCTTTTACTTTTTGCTGATACATGTTGTCATATTGCGTTTTAGTAGTCGTCAATTCAGTTTCTACTTGTTTTGCTTCTGGCATTTGAGCTAAAATGTAATCTAAGCTGATGTAACCGATTTTTTGTTGTGCATTTACATTAGCTGTTGCTAAAGCAAAAATTGCAAATAAAGCAATTAAAAATTTGTTCTTCATTTTGTTTGTTATTCTGATTTGGTTAATTACTCTTTTTTGAAGTTGCTTACCGCTCCTTTTCTATTTGATTTACTTTTTGTTGTATTACTATTTTCTTTATTCTCTTCTGCCTGTTTAGCTTCCTCTTCTTGTTTTTCCTTGATTTGTTCAGGCGAAATTCCAAGCTCTTCCATTACGTAATCCGTGTAATCATGAGTAGGATTGGTATATAACATGGCTAAACCTTCCGAAGATTTATCAAAGAGAATGTCTAGTTTTTTCAGTCTAGCTACTTTTTCTACCGCTTTTGCTACTTCGTCCAAAACGGGTTTCATAATGTCTTGTTTTTTCTTAAACAACTCACCTTCAAAACCAAATATTTTGTTTTGTAGCTCTTTCGCTTCTTTCTCTTTTTCAGCAATTACTTTTAATCGCTGTACTTTCATTTCCTCTGTTAGAAGTACCTCTTCATATCTATAAGCTTTTTCTAATTTAGTAAGCTCATCGTTTTTAGCGGCTACTTCTTTTATCCATTTGCTTGTTAGTTTCTCAATTTCTTCCTGAGCATTTCTGTATTCAGGCAATTTAGAAGTAACATATTCGGTATCTATGTAACCAAACTTCTGGGCTTTTATACTAGCACAAAAACACAGGAATGGCAAAATTAGTAAAAATATCCGCTTTTTCATGGCTAAGGTGGTTAATTTAGTAAATGTATTTGATTAACGCCTTGAACAATATCTTATTGCTATTCTATGTCGATTAACAAAAGATTAACAATATTGAAAAACCAAGCCAATTTGATAATTGGCTTGGTTTTTCAATTCTTTATTAGCGTATTTGCTGACCGATTGAGAAAGTAAAGGCTTGTTGTCCAAAGCCGTTACTTGAAGTTTGTCCAGGAACTTTATCAAAAGCAAAACCATAGTCAATACCAATCATCCCGAAGGCTGGCATAAAAATTCTAGCACCAAAACCTGCCGACTTATATAATTTGAATGGATTGTATTCTGTATAATTAGCGAAGTTATTTCCACCTTCTGCAAAACCTAATAAGAAAATCGTTGCTGATGGGTTTAAAGAAACTGGATAACGAACTTCCATTACGAACTTGTTATAAGCAACCCCACCACTTGGTAAACTACCTTGCGAACCAAATACTCTGTCTTTATAACCACGAAGTGCAATGATGTCACGGCTAATAACATTATAACCTGTTTGCATACCAGAACCTCCAAGGTCAAAACGTTCGAAACGAGTAATGTCTTTATTCGAATTATATGAACCAAGGAAACCCATGTGCGTTCTCATGTGGAAGACCAATTTACTTGTAATTGGTGTAAACCATGAGGCATCAAACATCCATTTATGATATTCAATTAAGTTTTTATTATCACCTCCAAATAAAGAGTACGGTGGAGTTAACGAAGCCGTCAATGAGAAACTAGAACCTGAACGTGGGAACGTTGGGTTATCAATACTGTTTCTTGAAAAATTAGTTACAAATGAAACCGCTACCGAATTACCTTCTGGATAACCATAATATGGTAAGTTCTTCACATCAATTAATTGTAACGATAATGAATTACTTAATGAGAAATAATCATCAGGTACTTTCAAACGCTTTCCTAAACTGAATGCTAAAGTAGTACTGTTAAAGTGAGCATCATTCTGAGCGGCTGTAGCACTATCAGATGTTGAAGTATTTAAACCTAAACCTGTACCATAGCCATAACCATATCCATAACCGCCTCCATATAAACTACTTCCATAACCATTATTATAACCACTCAACTGGTTGTACTGTTGAATTTTGTATGGATATGAAATACTTCTACTCAATGAAATTGAGAATGAATTTGGTTTCTTTCCACCTAACCAAGGCTCTGTAAATGATAAAGAATAGTTTTGGAAAGAAGTACCATTCGCTTGAAAACGAACAGATAGTTTTTGTCCATCTCCCGAAGGCAATGGTTTCCAAGCACTTAAGTTACCGATATTTCTTGCAGAGAAGTTATTGAAAGTTACACCTAAAGTTCCAACAAAACCAATGTAACCACCCCAGCCACCTGAAAGCTCAATTTGATCTGAAGGTTTTTCTTCTACATTATATTCAATATCAACCGTTCCATCTGCTTTTGGAATTGGGTTCGGTGTAATTTTTTCAGGGTTGAAATAACCGATGGTTGATAATTCACGAACAGTACGAATAATAGCAGATTTACTAAATTTTTGTCCTGGTAAAGTTCTAATCTCACGCATTACAACGTGGTCAGAAGTTTTGGTATTCCCGTTTACAATTACTTTATTAATAGTTGCTTGTTTACCTTCAGTAATTCTGAAAGTTAAATCCATTGAATCTCCAGCAACTGCTGTTTCGATAGGTTCACACTGATAAAATAAATAACCATTATCCATATAAGCCGAACTAACATCTTCTCCTGGCTTACCATTCAAACGCTTTTCTAAATCTTCAACGTTATAAATATCTCCTTTTTTTACTCCTAATAATTCAGTCAGGACAGAATCTGGATAGATGTAGTTTCCTTCCCAATATACATTTCTGTAATGATATTGTTTTCCTTCATCTAATTTCAGGATAATTTTAACCGTTTTATCAGAATCCTTAAAAACTGAATCAGAAATCAATTGTGCATCTCTGTACCCTTTTTTATTGTAGAATTCTATCAATTTTAATTTATCTTCTTCAAACTTTTTAGGAACATATTTTGAAGAAGTAAAGATTTTATAAAATGCTTTTTGTTTCGTTCCTTTTAATTTACGACGAAGTACACTTTCTTTAATCTCAGTTCTACCAACAAACTCAATTTTTGAAATTTTTACTTTATCACCTTTTTTAATAGCTACTTTCATCGTTGCATTATTCCCACGAAGCGAATCGGTTTTTTCAGCAATTTTGATATTTACATTCAAATAGCCTTTATCTTGATAGAACTTTCTGATAGCTAACTCCACATTTTTCTTAACCGTTTCAGTAACGATTTTTCCTTTGTAGGTTTTAATTTTATCGCTTAATGTTTCCTGCTCTCCTTTTTTAATACCTGTATATTCTAATTTATACAATCTAGGACGCTCTTTGATGACAATATTTAACCAAATTTTTTCTCCCTCAATTTTGGTAGCTTCTACTTGTACTTCTTCCAAAATCCCTTGACTCATCAGTTTCTTAATGGCAGACGTAGCAGCATCTCCAGGCACTTTGATTCTATCTCCTACTCTTAACCCAGAAAGAGAAATCATTGAATTACCATCGTAGAATTTAGAGCCAGTAGTAGTAATTTCAGCAATTTCATATTCTTTAGGTTCAGCATAGTTCATTTCAATTGCTTTTTCGGCAATTGGCGAACGTGCCCCCATTGCTCCACGCAATTGGGCTTGTGAAAGAAAAGAAATGAATAAGCATGAAAGTAATAATGTATATTTTTTCATTTTGCGAATAGTTCTCATTTCAGATGAGAAAGAAAACATTTGTATTTTAAGCATTTACTGGGTTTTTAATTTGCTCTGAGGTTTTCCCAAATCTACGTTCACGTTCTTGGTAATCAAGGATTGCCTCAAAAAGGTGTTCACGTCTGAAGTCTGGCCAGAACAATTCTTCAAAAATATACAATTCAGAATAAGCTAATTGCCAAAGCAAGAAATTACTAATACGGTGGTCGCCTCCTGTACGAATCATCAAATCAGGATTTGGAATTCCTTTGGTATCTAATGATTGTTCGAAAAGTTGCTCATCAATATCTTCTACAGCCAACTCTCCATTTTTTACTTGTTCGGCTAGTTTTTTGGCAGTTTTAACGATGTCCCACTTTCCACTATAACTTAGCGCTAAAATTACAGTGATACCTGTATTATTTTTAGTTTCTTCAATGGCATTTCTAAGTACTTTTTGTGAACTTTCTGGTAATGTATCGATAGCACCTATGGTATCTAGTCTTACATTATTTTTCTTCATATCTTCAAGTTCATCTTTGAGTGCACTGATTAAAAGCATCATCAAAGCATCAACTTCAGCCTTTGGGCGATTCCAGTTTTCAGTTGAAAAAGCATAAAGTGTTAAATATTTCACACCTAAATCTGCACTACCTTCAATGGCTTCTTTTACTGCTTTTAAAGCATTTCTATGTCCGAAAATTCTGTCAACGAAGCCTTGCTGTTTTGCCCAACGTCCGTTTCCGTCCATGATAACGGCAATATGTTTTGGTAGATTGTTAGGGTCTAATTGTTCTTTCACCGATTTAACACTTTTTAACACATAAAACTTATAATAATAGGCTTCCAAATACGCAATAAGCAGGTTTGAAGCCCTTTATTCCTAGTATGATGGGTAACTCTTGTAGCTTTTGAAACTTGGATAATAAGTCAAAAAATAGACTAGGAGTACTTTTTGGGAATAATATGACAAATTTAACGAATTCCCTATCCTATTCAAAATCAAGGAAGCCCTTATTGCTGGCAAGTATGATATTAAAAGGGCATAAAAACAGTATTGAACATAAATAATGTAAAGCTTTTCAGCTTTTATTCATTACGTTCAATACTTCAAAACACGAAAATTTCTTATTTAAGGACAATATACTTTGATGAATTTGTAGGTTAAAGACAGTGAAGTATAATAATACATATCACCACGACTGTAGTCATTTTGTTGGTTTTTAGGTAAGGCTGGGTTGTCGCCGCCTAAATTATCTAAATAATCTGTGAAGGTTTTTCTAGCCCCAAATTCGAGGTTAATATCCCAAGGACCTGTCACATTATATTTTATGCCAATTCCAAAAGGAATCACAACTTGTAAAGTTTTATAATTTGTTACTGGTGTATCTCTAGGAGAGAATTTCATCAAACCTAATCCACCAAAAACATAAGGACTCCAATCTTTGTGATAACGATTGTACTTATAGTCGAAAAAATTATACTCAGTAATCAAGTTTAATTCATTAATTGACGTTTTAAAAGTCTGCCCTCTTAATTGATTGAAAGAATCGTTTACTTTACTATCGTCTCCATAAATTGAACCTAAAACAATACTTGACCTGAAACTAACAATTTTGTTGGGATTGTATCTAAAAAGCAAATTTCCACCCAAACGAGCTAACGCTGGGTTAAAGTCTGGAGAAATATCTCCTTTATAATTCATTACTCCTAAACCACCTCCTATTTCTATTTTTTGTGCGAAAGTATTTACACTTAATAAGCTAAATACTAAAAGGAGAAACTTTTTTGATAATGTCATAATTAATAAAAAAGTCAGGTGAAAAACACCTGACCGTTCATGAATGTTATTCCAGACTGATTAACGAGTAACTGGACATTTAATTTTATTAGGAATATGATAAATCAACTTCACAGTTGTTAACATATAAGCATCATTATATTTTGGATTTCCACGTAAATCAGCTTTGTCTGAAAAACCTGGAATAGAAGTTAAAGTAAAAGGGTCGAATGGTGCGGATGCATTATAAATGTTTATGTCTGTTAAATAATTAATTACTCCTTGTGTACGATCATTTCCAGAACGAGCCGCAACTCTTTCCAATGATCTATTTCCCATTGAAGCCGCTAGTGGGCTTTGAGCTGATAAATCAGCAGGATCTGCAAAATTACCACTTACATCATCCAAATAATCTGTCAAAGTATAACGATAACTCATTTCTATTCCTAAATCCCAATGTTTATTCAGTTTATACTTTACGCCAACACCTAGTGGAAAAGAAACGCTAATAAGTGAATAAGGATTATTAGCATAACCCGGAAGTCCTTGTCCCTCCGTATTTAAAGGTTGTAAGCGAACCCAATCATTTCCATATAAAGAAGCATCGGGTTTAGCCATTGGGTCGTGGGCAAAAACAGCAACACCACCAAAAATATAAGGAATAATATTAGCTCTACGTAAATAACTGCGGCTTGTACGTACTAAATCGTATTGTCCAACAATTGAAAGCTCTTTAATATCATTTCTGAAATGCAGGTTTCTTATAAAGTTGCCTTCATAACCTTTTACTCCTTCAAGATAATTATCATCACCAGAAATTCTAGCATAAGTAAGCCCAAAACGAAGCGCAAAAGTTGGTGAAAACTGACGAGTAAAATTGAAGTTAACATTCCAACGCATTCCATTTACTGTAGATTGTAAAAATCTGTTGTAAGGAGAAATATCACCATAATAACTTGAAGTACCAACGCCTAAACTAACTGTAGAATTTGGTTCGAACAATCTATTTTTGCGTGGTTTATCTTTGCCCCCGAAAAGATTTGAAAATCTAAATTGTGCCACAGAATCTTGTGTATTCAAGGCACAAATTAGCAGTATCAGAAGTATTGAAGAATATTTTTTCATATTTGTCTGGTAATGGATGGAATCTATGTGGTTATTCTATTTCAATTGAATCAACAAACAATTTGTTAACGTAAAACCATTAAGTTTGTTATGAGCTTCATTTAAATTTTACAACGAAAATAATATATTAAGATGGATTCGTCTTGCTTAATTTTAATTTAAATGATTAATTCCTCGTATCAAATCCCCAATTGAGTTTACTTCTTAAAGTATTCAAGAAATTACTATCACTCAGTTTGATAATGTTCGCTTTAAAAGCTTCTCTTTTCATCCTGATTTTCACATTGCTATCAATTACTTTTGAACGGGCATCCAAAGAAATCAAACAACTGTTGCTTCTACTTTCTACCTCAAAATCCAGAATTACATCGGTTGAAACTACCAAAGGACGTACATTTAAGTTATGAGGACTCATCGGTGAAATTACAAAAATATCTGAACTTGGCATTACCAAAGGACCACCAACACTAAGATTATAGCCCGTAGAACCTGTTGCAGTGGCAATAATCAGTCCGTCAGCCCAATAAGTATTCAGAAACTCGCCATTCAAATATGCTTTTAACATAATCATCGAAGAAGTATCGGTTTTCATAATTCCTAGTTCATTCAAACCAAAATTCATTCCATTAAATACATCTATTGGTTCATTATTTAAGCGAGTTTCAACACTAACTAAAGTTCGTGGGTCTAAGGTATAGTGGTGTGCAAAAATTTCTTCCAGACTTTCATTGATCTTGTCTGGTGAAACTGTCGCTAAAAAACCTAATCGACCAGTATTTATTCCTAGTATTGGCGTTTCACGCTTGGTTACATGCGTAACTGTATCAAGCAAAGTTCCATCTCCGCCTAAACTTAATACGATATTGGCATCAAATAAATCTTCTTGAGAAGTATAAAATTGCGTTGCATGGTGGTTTACTCCAATCTCAGTCAAAAATTGCTGATAGATTTCGGAAATTTGGATTTCGACTCCTTTCTGAGCCAAAAAATCAAACATTAGTTGAACAAAAGGTCTGATTTCATCCTTAAAATTTCGCCCGTTAATGGCTATTTTCATCTTGTATAATCTGTGTTGATTGGAAGCTTATTTTCTAAATTTAAGAAAAAAGCCTGATTTTCTATCTGAAAAACAAAAGAAGAAAGAAGAAAGTGAATTCCCAAACTTTTGGGAATTGAATATTAGATTTGTTAATAGTTTTCGAACAATTTACTAATTTTTCACTTTTTGCAATTAAAAAAAGTTTTAACAAGTGCTTAAAAACAAAAAACTCTTGAGAAAACCTCAAGAGTCTTAAATATTATAAATTCAAATATTTCATCAGCATATCGTATCGTTCTTTATCGGGTGAAGTAATTTCTTCAAAATTATATGCACCGACGATATCATATTCAAAACGTTCGAGTGTTGCGATTACTCTTGAAATATCTTGTTGATTTAATTTCAAGGTTAAAATATCTTTTGAGTCTTCTAATCCAGAACCACTCGTATAATATGAACTGATAATTTTAACATTATTAGATTCGATTAAACGACTAATTTCTGAAAGTGAATAACTTCTATTCTCAACTGCAATTTCTAAAACGGCTCCAATTTCTTGTGAACCCAAGTTTTTAGAAAACTGATTTAATAACTCTTGAACACTGATTGTTCCTACAAAATTTTGCTCTTCGTCAAGCACAACTACTGCTTGTAAATCGTATTGTTGAACAATTTTTAGGATTTCAAAAAGATGTTGATTTATATTGACAAAAGCGTCTTCAAATTCAGGTTGTAATGCCAAAAGTGGTAAATCTTCATCGGCATCAAGCAAAATATCATGGCTAATTAAACCTTGATATTCTTGTTCATGAATCAATGGCAACTGTCCTATTCTATATTCTTCCATCCAGTTTAACGCCTCACCTACAGTATCTGTAGATTTTAGCACTGGTAACATTGGATTTATAAAGTCTTTTGCGTGCATATTCTGTTGATGAAATTTATATAATTAAGCTAATATACTTGATTATAGATAAATTCCAAATTTTAAGTTGATTATACCAACTCAACTACACGAATAGGAGTTTTTTCGAGCCAACCATCCAAAATTTCGTTAAATCTTTCTGGACATTCCATCATCGGTGCATGACTACACTTATCAATAAAATATAACTCAGAATTTTCAATTAAACGATTGAATTCATGACCTACTTGTGGCGGCGTTATGGTGTCGTTCAATCCCCAAACCAATAGCGTTGGTACTTTGATTTTAACAACATCTTTAGCCATATTGTTCCGCTGTGCTGACTTTGCTATCGAGATAATTCTAATTACTTTAGAAGCACTATTTGTAATTTCAAATACTTCGTCAATCAATGCTTTTGTAGCCGTTTCTGGACGATAGAAAGTATATTCTACTCTTTCTTTGATGTATTGATAATTTCCACGTTTTGGATACGAACCGCCCATTCCATCTTCAAAAAGACCTGAACTTCCAGTTAACACCAATCTTTTAACTTTCGAAGGATTTCTCAATGTGTAAATCAATGAAACGTGTCCGCCCAAAGAATTTCCTAAAAGTGTTAATTCATCAAAGCCTTTCCAATTTACGAAACCTTCAATGAATTCAGTTAATCCTTCACACCCAGCTTTTGCTATTGGCATTTCGTAAATTGGCATCATCGGAATAATTACTCGATATTTACCTTTGAAGCCCTCAATTACTCCTTCCCAGTTACTTAATGCACCGAAAAGCCCGTGAAGTAAAAAAAGAATTTCGCCTTCTCCTTCGTCGATGTACTTGTAACCATTTTCTTCGTGAATTTGATAGTTCATATCTTAGTAATATTAAAAATTTGATGATGATTTCACTTTTCAGCCCAATCAAAATACTTGTATGTGGATAATTTAACCCTTAAAGCAATCTAAATAAAATACAATTTTCCTCAAAATTTTAATAATCTATCAAATAGTTTATCGGTTTAATTCAATTTTATTTAGATTTTAAATGTGATGCAAAATAATAAAAAATCTCTGAAAAGTATATTATTTGTATGTTATTAGTTTTAACAAATTAGATTAAGATAAATTCATTTTAAAGCAAAAAAATACATAAACAACTAAATATCAACATATTAAATATTAAAATAGAAAATCAAATTCTTGTAATTCTTTAGATGAATGTAAATATAAAAAACTGATCAGATGTAATTTGTCTGATGAATGACATATTTTTAAATATTAGAATATTTATATTTTCCTTCATTTTGTCATAATGGTTTTATATAATTTTCAAGAAAGTCAAAACTCTTTACGAAATAGCTAGTTATTTTTAATAAATAAGTGGAAATAGTCAACATGATACGAATCCTATAAACATACTAGATTTTATATAAAATTGAGACAAAAAATAAATTCTATCATTATTAAATTAATACAGAAATGATTATCATCATCGGAGCTGGCATAGCTGGATTGACTTGTGCCAAATACTTAAGAGACAGAGGAATTGAATCTTTGATTTTGGAAGCTAGTGACACAATCGGCGGAAGAGTAAAAACTGACAAGCAAGATGGTTTTTTACTTGATAGAGGCTTTCAGATTCTATTGACAGCTTATCCAGAAGCACAAAAATTGCTGAATTACGGGCAATTAAACCTCCAATCTTTCAAATCTGGTGCGTTGATTCGTGATAATGAACAAAATAAATTCACGAAAATGCTTAATCCGATACAAGAACCGACGGCTTTGTTTTCAACGCTTTTTTCAAATGTTGGGACATTTGCCGACAAGCTCAGAGTACTTCGTTTGATTATCGAAACCCAAAATACCCAAGAAGAAATTTTTGAAAACAAGTATCAATCAACCTTGCAATATCTTCAAAATTATGGAGTTTCAGATAAAATGATTTTGCAGTTCTTCAAGCCTTTTTTTGGTGGAGTATTTCTTGAAGATGAGTTAAATACTTCTGCCAATTTTTTCAAATTTATTTTTGGAAAATTCTATGAAGGCGATGCCGTAATTCCAGCCAATGGGATGCAAGAAATTCCTTTACAAATTGCAAGTTATTTACTGAAAGATGCAATTCGTTTCAATACAAAAGTTACCAAAATTGAAGGAAACAGAGTTTATTTAGAAAATGGAGAAAAACTATATGGTGAAAAAATCGTTTTAGCAACAGATGGTTTAACTGCTGAAAAGCTTTTAGGGAAAGCTCAAAATCTGTCATTCAACAAAACTACTTGTACTTATTTTTCAGCAAGTAAATCTCCCCTTACAGAAAAACTTTTAGTACTCAATCCAGATAGAAAAGCTAAAATCCATAATTTGTGCGTACCGAGTGATATTGCTCCTAATTATGCACCAACTGGTAAATCTCTAATTGCTGTTTCGACACAAGGAAACGTTGTAGAAGATGAGAAAACCTTGACCGAAGATATTAAAAAGGAATTAATTACTTGGTTTGGTATAGAAGCATCCACTTGGCAACATTTAAAAACCTATCATATTCCACAGGCTTTACCAAGTTTAAATCAGAAAAATAAGGAAATATTTCCATTGAAAATCAGTGACATACTCTATCAATGTGGCGATTATACTGCTTATCCATCTTTAAATGCAGCGATGTTGACCGGTAGAAAAGTTGCTGAAATTTTATAAATTTACGTCTCTTGAAACTGCGAATTATCTAGCAGTTTTAAGAGATTTTTCTACAATAAATTCAGCTACCTTTAAACCTGATAAAAATGCACCTTCAACATTTCCAATACCAAAGCCGTCGCCTGCCATAAAAATAGCTTTGTCATCAAATTGATAAAAACTTGTAGGATAACGACTTGATGCCAAACTGTATCGCCAACGATGTACTTGAAAAGTTTCGATGGATGATTTTGGAATAAATTCTTCTACAGATTCAAGCATTTTTTGAGCAATTCCGTTTAAATCTCCTTCTAAATTCTCCGTACTAAAATCAGCCGAAGCATGAAGAGTAACGCAAGGTTTGTCCGATATTCCTTTCTGGAAATTATCAGCAATCCAAGCTACAGGTTGATTTTCCAGCATTATTCCGCCACTTGGGATTTCTGTTACTTGATTTAAAACAGTCATTACAGCGATACAAGGCTCATATTTAATACCATTCAAGGCAGATTCATCTTTAGCAGAAATAAGCATTGATGATTGCTTTAATAATTCTTGAATTTGTGGAACAGGCTGTGTTAGAATTAATTGGTCGAAAAAGTATTCATTTCCACTTTCTGTGAGAAGCTTGTTATTAACAATTTCACTTACTTTTTCATTGAGAATCACATTGATATTTTCCGCCATTTTCTTTGGAATTGTTTTCATTCCTTTACTTCCAAAATAACGGATATTTGTTCGTTGTGCTAATTGCCATGTTGAAACAACATTTTCGGTAAGCAATTGGTTAATTAAACTTTGAAAATCATCTGATTGTACAGAAAAATATTGTGCTCCATGATCTGCTTGGCAATCGCCAATTTTTCGAGTAGCCATTCTTCCTCCTACTCCTCTGCCTTTATCAACAACAGTTACTTCATGATATTTTGCTAAAATTCTAGCGGCTGAAAGTCCCGCCATTCCTGCACCAACAATAAGTATTTTCAACGTTTTTATAATTTGATTCTATTAGTGAACTTCAAAAAAAGCTTTATGTTTTAAAATTTACAGAATAATCAGCTGTTAACTAAAAACAAGCCTAAAGACATAATTAGAGGCAATTTAGCTTGTCAATTTTCATGACCATTATCAGAATAATTAAAAAAAAGATAAAAATCATCCTTAAAATTAATAATTTCCATTTTTTAGGAAAAAAAGTTTTGTAATTTTGATTTACCATTTTAAAACCCAAACAATGAACAAAAACATTCTACTGATATTATCGTGCATTACTTTATTATTCAGTTGTAAAAAAGATGACGGTAGTTGGAAACAAGCCGCTGAAAATCCTGAGTTCCTAAGAAAAACACAGTTACAAGTTACTGAATCAATCATTCATGATATTTTTGCCCCACCAGTTTCAAGTCGTATTTATAGCTATGCTTCATTGGCGGCTTATGAAGCGCTTGTTCCTGCAAACAAAGGGTTAAAATCAATGGTTGGACAATTCAATGGTTTTGAAAAAGTTTATCAACCAGATTCAAGTAAACAATATTGCTACCCATTGGCGGCTACTAGAGCATTTTTAACCATTGGCAAAAACCTTACTTTTGCCCAAGATGTTTATGTAGATTTCGAGAAAAAACTTTGGGAAGAATACAAAGCAACTGGAATGCCTGAAGAGGTTTTTGACAATTCAATTGCTTTTGGTGATTCTGTAGCGGCTTCTATCATGAATTATTCTAAAAAGGATAATTACAAACAAACTCGTGGTTTCCGTTTTACGGTAACTAATAAAGTAGGAACTTGGGTGCCAACGCCTCCTGCTTATATGGATGCTGTTGAACCAAATTGGCAAAAAATTCGCTCTTACACCTTAGATTCTTCTGCTCAATTTCCTCCGCCAGCACCTTCAAAATTTGATTTAACAAAAGGAAGTGCTTACTATAATGAAGTAATGGATTGCTATTATACTGTTAAAAACCTAACGGACGAACAAAGAGCTATTTGTAATTTCTGGGATTGTAATCCTTTCAAAATGAATATTACAGGGCACGCTATGTTTGCTACCAAGAAAGTATCTCCTGGTGGACACTGGATGGGAATTGTTTCGCAAGTAAGCCGTAACACAAATGCTGATATTTACAAAACAGCTCAGGCTTATTTAATGACTTCAGTGGCAGTTTTTGATGGATTTATTTCTTGTTGGACAGAAAAATATCGTTCAGTTCGTATTCGTCCAGAAAGTGTTATCAATGCAAATATTGATAAAGATTGGCAGCCAGTACTACAAACGCCACCTTTCCCAGAATATACTTCTGGACATTCTGTAATTTCTGGAGCTGCGTCGGTGGCATTATCATCAATTCTAGGAGATAATATTGCTTTTGCAGATTCTACAGAAATTCCTTACGGTTTACCTGTACGTAAATTTACCTCTTTCAAACAAGCAGCCGACGAAGCTTCTATCAGCCGTTTATATGGCGGTATTCATTTCCGTCCAGCTTTAGACAACGGTTTAGTACAAGGTAGAAAAGTAGGAAATTGGATTGTTGGGAAAATAAAAACTAAATAATCAGAATCCTTTCCAAGCGTTTTTAAACATTGAAATCTATAAGCAAGAAGCCAAACTTTCGTCAGTTTGGCTTTTTTGTGTAATTTCACTTTATGAAAGTCCCCCAAACATTAATTAATTCATTGCAAAACATTCAAGGTTTTAATGAAAGTACCTTTATTAAAGCCCATGAAAATGAAGTTTCTCCTACTTCTATCCGTATAAATCCATTTAAAAATTCTGATTTTTTTATTGATGAAGCTCCCGTAATTTGGTCTAATTATGGAAAATATCTATCCTCTCGAAGCGACTTTTCATTGAATCCACTTTATCATGCAGGTACTTTTTTTGTTCAAGAAGCAAGTTCAATGTACTTAGAACAAATTTTGAAAAACACAGTCGATTTATCTCAAGATTTAAAAGTACTTGATTTATGTGCAGCACCTGGTGGAACTAGCACATTAATTGCCAGTTTACTAACACCAGATTCTTTATTAATCAGTAATGATGTTATTCAAACTAGAAGTAATCATCTGAGTGATAATCTGACAAAATGGGGTACAATGAACGCCATTGTGACTAATAATGACCCAAAAGATTTCATGCGACTTTTTGGTTTCTTTGACGTATTAGTGATTGATGCACCAAGTTCGAGTTCAGGTTTGTTTAGAAAAGACCCCAATATTTTAAAAGAATGGTCGGTCGCTAATGTTAGCACTTGGGCGTTGAAACAAAAGAAAATAATTAGTGATGCTTGGTCTAGCTTAAAACAAGGTGGAATTCTAATTTATTCAACTTCATCATATTCTAAAGAAGAAAATGAAGATATTGTAGATTGGATAGAAACTACTTTTAATGCTGAACATTTGACAGCAAAAAATACCGACTTGCTTGGAGGAGCAATAATTTCCGAAGGTTCGTATAGACTTTTTCCTGACCAAGTAAAAGGTGAAGGTTTTTTTATCACAGCTTTCAAAAAAAAATCTTCTGAAAAAGAAGTATTTATTCGTTCTGGAAAACCCATCAAAAATAATAATCGTAGAACTGAACGGGAAATTTTCAGAAATTGGATAGAAGACATCGATACTCATACTTGGTTTGAAAAAAATGGAGATTATTTTTTAATCAATCCAACACACGAACATGCAATCAATTTAATTCAGTTTAATTTTAATCTTAGGAAAGTAGGCACAAAAATCGGAAAACTGTCTAATAAAGATTTAATTCCTGACCATGAGCTTGCTATGAGCATATTTTTATCCCAAAAAACAAACAAAGTTGAACTAAGTCCAGAAGAAGCAAACAAGTACTTAAGAAGAGAGGAATTTGTTTTGGAAGAAGTGATAAAAGGCTGGTCTTTAATGACTTTTAAAGACTTTGGACTAGGTTGGGCGAAAATTCTTCCTAATAGAATCAACAATTATTACCCAAAAGAGCTGAGAATTTCGAGTAAAGAAGCTTAATCTTCCTAAAAAAGCGACAAGGATTCTGTGAAAAGATGATTATTGAGCTTTGTTTGTAAGTATTTTACTTATTTTTGTAGCAAATTCTTTGTGAAGTAATTAAACAAAAAAATTACCTAAAAAACTCATCAAGAGAATTTGATATTTTCTTTTAATGATTGAATTTTAAATTCATTATTTTTAGTAATAAATTCAAACCAACAATCATTAATTGTCTGTCAGCAGGTTGAAAAACCTGATTGTTAAATGTTTATCTCAAATGTAACAGCCGACTCTAATCTTATTAAATCCTGATTTGTAGAGCGGCTGTCAAAAGAACGCATGATTAACGAAGAAGCAAAAGAAATTAAAGAAGAAATCGAAGCACAAGCTATCGAAGTAACAGAATCCGTAGCCAACACACAAGCGGAAGAAGTATCTATTCTTGAGGTTGCAGCAACCCCTGAACCCATTGAAACAATCTCTGAAGTAACACCTGAGCCTATTCTTGTATCAGCGGTACTTGAAACAATTGAAGAGACAGAAACAATTGAAATCCAAGCAATTGATTATTCTAGCTTTCAAAAAGCAGATTTTGTAAAAACTTTAGAGAAAGTATTGGCAGAAGTAAAAGAAAATCCTTCAGTAGGTATTTTCAGAAAATCTGAAGATACTTTGAAAGAAGTTAGACCATTATTTGAGCAAATCAAAAGTGCAGAAAAAGCAGAAGCACTTGCTAAATTTAAAGAAGCTAACGAAGGTTCTGAAGATGGATTCGAATTTAAGCTAGACACTACAAGTGAACAATTTGATACGCTTTTTAAAGCTATTAAAGAAGAACGTTCAAAGTATTTTGCCAACATCGAAAAAGAAAAAGATAAGAATTTCAGTCAAAAAACTGTATTGATTAATCGTCTTCGTACTTTGGTTGAAGGCGAAGACAGTAGCGACCCAGCTCATATCAAATCTGGTTTTAATGAATTTAAGAAAATTCAAGAAGAATGGAAAACTGCTGGAAATGTAAATTCGCCACACAATAATACTCTTTGGCAGACATTTCACGCTTTAGTTGATAGATTTTACAGTAATCGTAGTATTTATTTTGAGTTATTAGAACTTGACCGCAAGCGTAACCTTCAACACAAAATTGAGTTGTGTAGCAAAATCGAAAGAATAGCAGAAACGTCGAAAACAGAAAACGTTACTGGTAAAATGTTGGATGAAGCTGTAGCAACTTTTGAAGAGTATAAGCACGTTGGACCAGCACCAAAAGAAGAAAACGAGCTTATTTGGCAAAGAGTAAAAGATGCTTTGGATATTATTTACGGTAAACGTCGTGAACAATTAGAAGCATCAAAAGCAGAAGCAGAACAAGTATTCGCTTTGAAAACTTCAATTGCAGAGCTTATTCAGCCTTTCGCAAGCTTCAACTCCGCTTCAATTACTGAATGGAACGACCGCACCAAAGCACTTTTAGCTTTACAAGACCAATGGAATAATATCAAAGGTTTTATGCCTAAAGAAAAAGGCAAAGAATTAAGTGATAAATTTTGGTCGGATATTAAAACATTTTTTAGAAACAAAACTGAGTTTTTCCGTTTACTAGAAATCAAAAGAGAAGAAAATCTAAAAGCTAAAAATGCAATTATTGAAGAAGTAGAAGCATTATTAGCCAATGAAGATGAATCTCAAGAAGCTACCAATACTGTAATTCGTTTACAAAAAGAATTCCGTGAGATTGGTCATGTTCCTGAAAAAGAAAAAGATGTCATTTACAGTAAATTCAAAAACGTTTGTGATACTTTCTTCAATTTAAAAAGAGCAAAAAATCAAACGTTAGAAAAAGAGTTTGAAGCTAATTTAGTGAACAAAATTGCACTTTGTGAACAAATCGAAAAAGAAGCTTCTGAAGGTGCTGAAACAGCAAGATTAGCTGAATTTAAAGCACAGTGGTCGGCAATAGGTTTTGTTCCTAAAAAGGAGATGCAGAATATCGGAAAACGTTATATCAATGCCATCAATAAATACGTAAGTGCAATGGCAAAACTTTCTGGTAGAGAACGTGAGCAATTGAGTTTACAGAATGAAGTTGAAATGGTGAGGGCACACGGAGAGTCGCCAAAAGATTTGATTCGTAAAGAAAATGACATTCGTCGTAAAATGCAGACCATTGAAAATGACATTGCAGTTTACAGAAATAACTTAGAATTTTTCGCAAAATCTAAAAATGCGGACAAGCTTCGCCAAGATGTTGAAGCAAAAATTCAAAAAGCGGCAAAAGATTTAGCAGATTTGAAACATCAAATTAAAATAATCAGAGAAGCTGAAAGATGAAAAATCACCAAAACAGGGCTAATTTAATCATTAGCCCTGTTTTTTTTGAAAAAAAATTCACCTCTTAATCTTTTGAAATTCAGAAACTTGCAAAAAAGTTTAAGAAAATGTTAAAAATTTCTTTTCAAAACGTTTGCACAGTAATACAAAACCTACTAATTTTGCATCACGATAAACGAAGAACATCTCTCTAATCGTTGAGAAAAGCCTTCTTAGCTCAGCTGGTAGAGCAACTGACTTGTAATCAGTAGGTCATTGGTTCGATCCCGATAGAAGGCTCAAAAATTATAAAAACCCTTCATACATGGCGTATGAAGGGTTTTTTGCTTTAAAACTGAGGTACTAATTCGGGTACTCGTTTTTTCAGTACCTCAGAACCAAATTAATCAATCACTATAATATTTTTTTATCCTTCAATTTTGGTATGATTTATTTGACTAATACTTTCTTTCAGGTGCTTTTCAGCTTTTTATAAATGTTAATTTCAGAGTGATTTCAGGATTTTCAGAAATATTTCAGAACACTTTCAGGATTTTCAAAATCCATTCAGAACTATTTCAGACAATTTCAGAGAAAATTCAGGTTTATTTCTGGTTTAATTCAGAATACTTTCAGCCTTGTTTCAGGTAGTATTTATCTTTCATATCCTATCATTTGGAGTATTTCAGCTTGTGTTTTAGCTGGAAAAACATCTTCAAGTATTATAATAACCTCAATATCTCTAAATCTTTGCTGTCCACTTTTCAGGTTTATAAGTGCTTTACAGGCATCAGATAAATAAGATTCTAACATTACGGTTCTAATATCCAACATTGTACAAATGTCTGTTTTGTTCCAAAAAATTTTATTCTTCTTCATTTTGCTTTTTCAATTAAAAATTCATTAAAATCTTTATACCCATCATAAATTTTTGACCTGTCAATTATCTGAAAGCTTTCTGATAGCTTTTCAACTGCTTTCGTTCCCTGATTATCTCTATCCAAAAAACAATGTATTTTTTGTGCTTCCTTTAGGCGTTCTTTCGCTTTTTCAATGTTGACTATAGAGTTTAACACGATTATAGTATTAGAGTGCTTAGAAGTGCCAAAATGTGCGAATGCTGAAAGTAAATCGAAAAAACCTTCAAATAGATAAATGTCTTTGCTTTCTGGAACTTCAAAAGTTGTTATTCCTTTTGGTGTGGTGCATCCTTTAAAATGTTGATTTCTCAGTTCAAAACCTCCCTTATCATTAACAAACCCTAATGAGTAATAAGATTTATTGTTATTGGTGTAATGAACCTCTTTAAGGTATTTGTAAGCAATCTGAAAAGGTATCTTTCGACCTTCACAATAACTTATCAATGAATTAGCTTGTAAAGGCTTTACCGTATTGATTGATATAGTGTTTATGGTGCTATCAGGGGATTTTCTGCAAAAAGAAAAGGAATTTTCATTAGGTTGAAAAACAGAACCGTTTACTATAGTTTCCAAGTGCTTACAGGCGGTTGTAAAATCAAAATCATTCAAGTACTGTACTAATCGGATAATGTCCCCGCTCTCATTGCTGGAATAATCAAAAAATACATTCTTGTTTGGATTGACAAAAAATGACGGGCTTTTTTCATTGGTTTTGGACGAATAGTAAACCAATTCTTTACCGCTGGATTTAACAGGCTCTAAACCTAAACTTTGTAAATAATCAATAATTGGGAATTGCTTTAAATCGGATATTTTCATTTTTCTTTTTGCGGAAATACTAAGTTTTGAATGGAGTTTAAGGCGGACGGACAAACGGACGGACAAAAGGGGGGGCATATATGTAAAGTGTCCGTCCGTCCGCTTATTTGTTTCTATGCCTGTTTATCGGAAAATTACAACAACAAAAGGCGGACGGACGGACAACGGACACCTTTATATATATCTGTCCGTCCGTCCATATACAGGCACGGGCGGAAACATAAAAAAAGTACCAAAAAAAATTAAAATTTAAGTTCTGGATTGGGGCTTTCATAGTAATAAATCTTTTTTTCTATTCCGTCTCTCTTTTCATCCTCAATTCTTAGTAGTGTACTTTTGGTTATACCTTCAAAAAGTCTATCATTTCTCTTTCGTATGCCATCTTTTGAAATGCTTGTTTTTGGTTTTGGTGCATGAATAGATATTTGCCTTTTGAGTTCATCACTTTGTAAACCTACACCCTTGATATTTTTATAAACTTCATCGAGTATTTGTACATACTCATACTTTTTGCTTAAATCTTTGTCCTCTGATAACTTTTCAATTTTTTCTATAATTTCAGCACTGCAAGACACTGGTTTACCTTTTTCGTTAAAGTGCCAATAAATGGGGTCTATTCTCTTTGAATTTCTTAGAAACGTTGATGTTATTGAATGTACTTTCTTTTCTTCTTCGTACTTAATAGAAATAGCACCCTGACATTTTCGGGCGGATTCACTTCCTATATGACCTCTCATTTTGCCATTACTCCCCCCTCCGTTTTCATGTATAAGGCAAACAATACAAGTATCATTTTGGGAACTCATTTTCATTAAATATCTTATAATTTCGTTGCTGGCTGTCTCATCGTTGGCACTTGGTAGAAAATCCGTAACGCCGTCAATTATCCATAAATAAGCGTCATTATAGTAGTGGAAAAGAGTTTTTAAGTAGTCCATGTTTTCGGAATGGTTACACTCTCTAAGATTCAATACAATGAGGTTTTCAGGCTCTTGTTTTAGTCCTGATATTTCAAGTATAGAATTAATCATTTTCTTAGTATCTGAGGGGTTTTGTTCTGTATCAAGATAAATTACCTTTCTACCCTTGCAATACTCTGAACGTATCGAAATTGTATCACAGCTTTCAGGAACTTCTTTCATTAAAGCCGTAGCAATCATAAATCTTGTGATTGTTGATTTACCTGCTTTGGGTAAACCAGAAATAAAGGATATATCACCAGTTACGCCAAATGTTGATTCTCCAACTCTTATAACAGGCTTCATGTCTGAATACTGATTAGATTGCCTAACCCTAAGTTTTTCAATATCATTCAAATCATATTTAATCACCTGCAAATCAGTTGATTTACTTATATTCTGCTTGCTTTCTTGGTCTATTTCTGTATCTTTGTGCATGATTTTGGTAGTCGTGTTTACGTATTAAAAGCCACTGTTTTCGGGAAACAGTGGCTTTCTTTTTAGTTAAAATATTGTTTGTGATAACCGCTCTCTAATCTATCGTAATCATCTAAAGTACTTTCTAAAATATCAATGTGTTTTTCTTGGTATTTCAATCTTTCTGTAAGCTCTTTTATTCGCTCTTCGAGCAAAGAAATGTTTCCAAGCATAGTATCAACCAAAATCTCATATACGCCAATTTTCTTGTATAATGTATTCAATATTAGTTCGTTAGTGTTATCGTCAATATTCATCTTCTTAATCGTTTTTGAATTTGTTTTTAAATGAATCTATTATTGGTTTGGCTTCTATTTTGCCGTAATGGTTTAATGTGGTACTTAGCGACGAATGACCTAAAACACGTTGTACTATTGTCGCTTGTATTCCTTCACTCATCAGGAGCGTAGCACAGGTTTTGCGTGCTAAATGAAAGTTTGGCTTTATTGAAAGTTCCGCTATCTCTGCAAGCTCTTTTAATGTCCTGTTTACGGCTTGATTAGTGGGTACAGTAAAAAGCTTTTCTTGATTATCTCCAGTACCGTACTTTTCAATTATTTCAAGCGGTTTACGTAGTAGTGGAATGATGGCTATAACATCCGTTTTAAGACGTGGTATTTCAAGATATTTAAAGCCGTCATCATCTGTTTTTATATGGCTGGATGATACGTTTACCAAATCCATGTAGCTCAAACCAGTATAGCAGGAAAACAAAAAAAAGTCCCTTACTCTATCGTAAAGACTGCCTTTGCTTAACTTCAATTCCTCTAACCTCTTTACTTCTTTTTGAGTTAGGTACATGATTTTGACTTTGTCGTATCTTGGACTAAAACCCATAAAAGGATTCCTAAGAACCCATTCATTAGCAATTGCAAAGTCGTAAACTCGTTTAAGCCATTGTACGTGCATAGTTGCGTAATTGTGCTGTGATTGCCTTTGAGACTTCATATATTTGATAATCTCTAACTCATGAGCTGGTTTTATTTCAGCAAGTGCAATGCCTTCACGCCCAAAAAATGACTTTGCCCATTGCTTTAAATGATTGCCATATCTTTTGTTTTTAGCCTTCGTTATCTTTGAAAAGTCGTTACCCTTATCAAAATAGTAGGCTTGCAAATACCTGTCAATGGCATCAAGTAATTTTGGTGCTTCGGCAACAACCGACGCACCAAACATACAAATCGCAATACGCTGTAAGTCAATACCTTCACCCCTATCTTTAAGCCTTACAAAAGCATTATGCAGGTTGTTTTCATAGGATTTTAGAAGGGAATTGATTTCTGGATTGCCCTTTACTTGACCATTCTTAAATTCACCTCTATTACACTTTATCCCGGTGAATTTATCAAAGGTCTTACCATCATAAGAAAGCCTAGCGTTTATTGATACACTAGAGGCGTTTTCTCTTTCTCTGAACGTTACGGTAAACGTTGAGGTACGTTTCTTTACTTTGTTGCTTGAAACTGCTAACTTTGCTTTGTTCATTTGCTTTACAAGATTAATTGAACCATTACGCCCCGAATCTATTCCTAGTAGATACGGGGCTTTTTTATGGCTCATTGGTTAAAAAATTCATTTGCTGTTACTCCGAAAAACTTTGACAATACAGAAATCTCATTGGATGTTAAGGGTGTTTTTGCATCACCAGAAAGTAACATTCCCAATCTTTTACGGTTAATCCCTAATCTTTCGTAGGTCGTTTTATTAGGCTTAAATGTAAAACCTAATTTTTTCTCATAGCTCTGCACTATTGGCAAAAGCCGTGTTTCTCTAAAACTTTTATTCATAATTATACCTTTTAAGAATTATTATCACAAATATAACTATTGAATAATATTATCCAAACCTATAAAGCATAATTATTTACTTTATAGGAGTACTTTATTCTTACAAAGTATATTTGTAAATTGCATACATGGAAAAGCATTTTTTACTTAACATTAAGAGAATAAGGACAGAGAAAGGTATTAGCCAACAGGAAATGGCTGATAAGCTTGGATTTGCTCAAAACAATTACAGCAAAATAGAAAGGGGTATTGTTGAGTTAACCGTAAATAGATTATATGAAATTGCAGAAATTTTAAATGTATCAATATTTGAAATACTTATAGAAGAAAAAGCATTTAAGGGGCAATCTAATTTGGATACTGAGACACAACAACTTAAAGAAAAATATAATTATTTAGAAAGCAAATTAGAAAATTTTACTCTGATAATGGATGAATTAAAAGAAAGATTAAACACCTTTAAAAAAGTTGATTCTGATAAAAAAGGAACTACCGACTCCCAGATAAACCAATAGGTACACGGCAAAAAGAAAAGATAAAACCGAAGGGTAAAAGCACAAAAAACCCGCTCTACAACCGTGGAGCGGGTTTTTAAATAGTCTTTTTGTTCACAAATATTTCATTTTTGGCTTCTTTATATTCGTCTTGTAACCTCAACAGGTCTATACTCTGGATTTTGGCTAAAGAAAATCATTTTAATACCTATAACTACAACTAAAATAACTACCCATGTTAAGGGCTTAGAAAAATCAATACCTAAAAAAGCGGAGTTAGTTTGTCCGTTAGAGTTGTTACCGTTATTTGAACGATAACCAGTGCCAACGTAAGTTTTATCAAATACTCCCTGTTCGTTGGCTTTTGCAAGTGCTTCTTTATCCAAGTTTTCGTAAGAGATTGGTAATGTTGGATTAATCAAAACCTTTGCTTTTGTTGCCAATTCCACAAACTGAGAACCATACAATAAAACTTGATTCAAGAACCCGCCTACAGCTGTATCCCCGAACTCTTTAGCTTTTGCCTTCGCATTGTTGATATTATTTACAGTTAGCTTGTCTAATGTTTGACTGTAAACAGTAGGTGACAAAAGCCCTGTAAAGTAAGTATCATTTTGAAAACCAGAAGGAACGGTAAAAGTTGAACCTCCTAATGTTTTAGGCAACCAAGTGTTACCCAAACCTTTAACCCAATTGCCCGAATTATCAGGAGGGTTTAAACCAAAATGTATTACATCTGCCATAAAATAAAATATGTTTAAGTTAAAATAAATTGATAGTGTTTAGATAGTTATCAATTCATTTCTAAGCTTAAAATCTTATCACAAATAGAAAACAATCAAAAACAATCAAATTTAATCAAAAACAATCTTTTTAGGAAATTAATATGACTTAACTTACCTCCTGAAAGAAAGATAAATTTCGACTGGCAGTGCCAAAGAAAACTTTGATACTTCAGAACATAAAAAATACTGTCAAATCAAATTATGTATCTAAATCAGGTACAAAAAAAATGAGTACCTGAGAAACTAATAAAATAAGTAAAAATGGGTTATTCAAGATAATTAAGGCACATTTTCAAGATAATTAATGGGCCAGGTATATTTTAAATTATTAGTCTATTTTTGAAATGGATTTTCACTATATCGGGTACTAAATCGGGTACTCATTTGAGGTCAGTTTTTTTAATGGCTTAATTATCAACATGATTAACTAATAAAAAGAGAGTACATTCAACCCCGATAGAAGGCTCTAACATTACAAAAACCCTTCATACATGGCGTATGAAGGGTTTTTTGCTTTTATAATTTAGGTACAAATTAGATTCTCTTAATTTTTGTACCCAAATCTCACCTTCCCTTTTTTCGTTATGGTTCAAAATAATGTATTTTTGTCTGGCAAACTCAACGCTGATGAAATATAATCCTTTTTACTACTTTTTCCTTTTCTTAATTCTCTGTTTTACTTTATCGGGATGTCTTTGGGCGAAGCGTTGTCCTGAGAAAAATTGTAGGGTTTCTGCCGAACACAAACATGAGGGTGGAACTTTTAGACCAAGAGCTGCATTCTCTTGGACAACTACCAAGAAACATTGGCCGTGGAATCCTGTAAAAGGAAATAAGAAATTCAATGGTAAAAAAGATAAAAAATCAGGAAAAACTAAATTCAAATATACACTTCCTGGCGAAAGAGTAAATTTCGATAAAAAGAACTAGCCTTAGCTATTCAAATACAAAAATATGAATCTAATTAAAGTGTCCGCTGGAGTGGTTAACCAAACACCTCTGGCATGGGAAAGTAATAAAAACAATATCATTAGCTGTATTGAGGAAGCAAAAAAGCAAGACATCAGCATTTTGTGTTTACCCGAACTTTGCATTACTGGTTATGGTTGCGAAGATATGTTTTACGCACAAGGTACTTGCGACAGTGCTTTAGATGTTTTAGAGGATATTGTTCTACATACGTCAAGCATTGCGGTTTGTGTAGGTTTGCCCATTCGCATCAATAATCATATTTATAACGCTGCTTGTTTAATTGTTAATAAACAAATCAGAGGCTTCGCTTGCAAGAAAACCTTGGCGAACAATGGTATTCATTATGAAACTCGTTGGTTTCAACATTGGCCAGTGGGGGAAAAAACTGAATTAAGAATCGGTGAATTTACTTATCCTGTTGGAGATTTAATTTTTGAGGTAGGTGGCGTAAAAATTGGTTTTGAAATTTGTGAAGATGCTTGGGTGGCGAATCGTCCCGGAAGAGAACTTTATTTAAAAGGTTGTGATATTATTCTCAATCCGACGGCTTCACATTTTGCTTTCTTTAAAACGCAAACTCGTGAATGCCTCGTTCAAGATGGTTCTCGTGCTTTTGGAGTTGCCTATATTTATGCGAATTTGCTCGGAAATGAAGCTGGAAGAGCCATCTTTGATGGAGATGCCATGATTGCCCAAGCGGGCGAAATGCTCGTTTCAGGTACAAGGTTTTCATACAAAGATTATTACTTGACTTCGGCTGTGATTGATTTAGATAAAATTCGTTTAGAACAAAGTCAAAATCTTTTCCAATTCAAAGCAAGTAATGCCGTTCAAGTACTTTTTGATTATCCAGAGATTACTCCTTTCAAAAATCATTATGCTTTAGAACATTGGGAAGCAAATGGCTTTCAGAAAGAAGAAGAATTTGCAAGAGCTATTGCTTTAGCTCTATTCGATTATTTAAGAAAATCACGTTCAAATGGCTGGGTAATTTCACTTTCTGGTGGTGCTGATTCTTCTGCTATTACTGCTCTTTGTTACTTGGCTATCGAAATGGCTGTTACAGAATTGGGACTGGATGGTTTCAAACAGAAGTTAAAATACATCAAGGCGATTCAAAACTGTAATTCTGTAGCAGAATTATCTGCCGCTTTGATTACTAATATTTATCAAGGAACACAAAATAGTTCATCAGATACTCGTCATTCTGCTACTTCATTGGCAAAAGATTTGAACACTACTTTTTATGATATTGACATCAATGGTTTAGTGGAAACTTACAAAGGGCTAATTCAAGGTGCTATTGGAAGAGATTTATCTTGGCAGACTGACGACCTTGCATTACAAAATATTCAAGCGAGGGTTCGTAGCCCAAGTGCTTGGTTGTTGGCAAATATCAACAATGCTTTACTTTTATCTACTTCAAACCGCTCTGAAGCATCGGTTGGTTATGCTACGATGGATGGCGATACTTCTGGTTCAATTTCGCCGATTGCGGGTATCGACAAGCATTGGTTACGTCATTGGTTGCGTTGGCTGGAAAACACTGGTTTAGGTGGAACACACAAAATAAAAGGCTTGAATGCCATGAATAATTTGCAACCAACTGCCGAATTGCGTCCATTAGAAGCCAAACAGATTGATGAAGAAGATTTAATGCCTTATGATTTATTAAATGCCATTGAAACCTCTGCCATTCGTGATAAAAAATCGCCTACAGATTGTTTAAAAATCATGGAAATGGAATTTGAAGGCGTTTATCCTCGTGAAAAATTAGTTACTTCTATCGAAAGATTTTTTAAACTTTTTGCTAGAAATCAATGGAAACGTGAACGCTATGCACCAAGTTTCCATGTGGACGACCGCAACCTTGATCCAAGGAGTTGGTTAAGATTCCCAATTCTTTCTGGCGGTTTTGAAAAAGAGATTGATGAAATGTTAGAGTATGCCAATAATTCAGGAAAAGGAAAAAGAAGAGGCAAAATTGGCTTTTAATATTATAAACTAGAAAGTATGCTTTTAGCCATAGACATTGGTAATACCGACGTAGTTTTCGGGATTCATAATCAGCAGGAATGGATTCATCAATTCAGAATTCCTTCTGATTCTTCTCGTCGTTCTTCTGATTTTGAAGCAAAACTTCGCTTATTTTTCTTGGAAAACAACCTAAAAATCAGAGAAATCAATCGCTCGATTATTAGTTGCGTTGTGCCAGATTTAAAACATGTTTTGAAAGAAACAGTTCAAGAAATGCTTGGTCTCGACCCAATTATTATTGGTCCAGAAATCTATGAGCAATTAAAAATGGAAATTTTAAGTCCTTATGAAATCGGTACAGATTTGGTTTGCAATGCTACTTATTCATATTATACCTATAAGAAAACGTGTTTAATCGTAGATTTTGGTACAGCTTTAACTTTCACTGTTGTTACTGGCGAAGGTAAAATTTTAGGTGTTTCCATTGCTCCAGGTTTAAAAACGGCTGTAAAATCGCTCTTTTCAAACACTGCACAATTACCAGAAGTACCTTTAGTAATGCCAGAATCTGCCATTGGCAAAAACACAGTTCATGCTATCCAAGCAGGCATTCTTTGGGGTTATGTAGGAATGGTTCGTGAAATGATTATGCAAATCAAGAAAGAAGTTGGGCAAGATTGTCTCGTTTTAGCTACTGGTGGACTATCGTCTATTCTAACGCCACTTCGTGATGAATTTGATGAAGTAGATAAATTACTAACCTTAAATGGACTAAAAATCATTTCTGAAATTGTAAAATAAAGTAAAATTTCATCCTCAATAGGCGGTTTAGTTGATATACTGAACCGCCTATTTTTTTGTCTTAAAATCTTTTTTAGTTTTTTTTAAAATTATCTGCAACCTTTTTCTGCATGGCTGCATCTTAGCTACAAATCATTCCCCTTAACGTTTCAATTTTTCATTGACGGTAAATAACAAACCATTTATCCTTTAGGGAAGCCGATTAAGTAGTTTGCATAACAAGGTAGTTGGCATAATATTAATTTTGAATCAGTAATCATCCAGATGTTTAACCAATAAATCTAAAAACCTAAAATTCACTCATCATGAAAACATTTTTTTACGCAATCCTTACCATATTTAGTTTAGCTAATATTAAGGCACAAGCTCAGGGAAAAATCTCAGGACAAATCACGGACGATAAAAGTAAAATTGTAGAATTTGCTACTATTACTTTATTAAACGCAAAAGACTCATCTTTAGTAAAAGGGGCTTTAGGCGATGTAAATGGCAATTTTGAATTCGAAAAAGTAAATTATGGTACTTATATCGTCAATATTTCGCAATTAGGTTACAAAAAATATTACACGCCAAAGTTTATTATCTCTTCAGAAACGCCTAATATTAAATTGACAAAATTAGTATTAGTAGAGGCTTCAAACGAGCTGGGAGAAGTACAGGTTACCGCCAAAAAACCTTTCATCGAACAGCAAATCGACAAAACTGTTGTGAATGTTGAGAACTCAATTGTTTCAGCAGGAAATACAGCCATTGAAGTTTTAGAGAAATCTCCAGGGGTTACTGTTGACAAAGACGGGAACATTTCATTGAAAGGAAAGCAAAATGTAATGGTAATGTTAGACGGCAAACCAACGTATATGTCTGCTAGTGATTTAGCCAATATGCTCCGCAATATGCAAGCTTCTCAATTGGATAAAATCGAAATCATGACCAATCCGCCTGCAAAATACGATGCTGCTGGAAATGCCGGTGTAATTAATATCCGTTTGAAAAAGAATCAAAATACAGGTTTGAATGGTTCGGCAAATATTGGGCTAGGCTACGGTTTTTATAAATCTTTACCTAAAGAAAGTGCTGGCTTAAACTTAAACTACAGAAATGGCAAAGTAAATGTTTTTGGTAATTTCTCGGCAAACGACCGCAAAAGTTTCCAAATCCAATCAATCAATCGTAAGTTTTTTGAAAATGGCAATGTAATTTCTGGTTTTGATCAAGTAGGTAACAATGACCGTAGAAATAACTCTTTCTCTTACAAAATGGGAGCTGATTATTTCCTTGACAAAAAAAATACAATTGGTTTCTTGTTTAATGGAATGAATGGAAATTGGAACGAAGATTTGAATAACGAAACCTTAATCAAAAATTCGATGGCTCAATTGGATACTACTTCAAGAACGTTAGGAAGTATTAATAACAGTTGGGGAAATTACTCAACCAATTTGAACTTCAAACATGTAATTGATTCAACTGGTAGAGAAATCACAGCAGATTTAGACTACGCTCGTTACAATGCTGATAATTCGATGAAGTATCGTACTTCAAAGTATGATATTCAAAACATTTTACGGGAGAAAAGAAACGAAGATGGTTTAACAGGTTCAAAAATCAATATTTACTCTTTCAAAACGGATTTGGTTTATCCTATCAATAAAACGTCAAAATTTGAGGCTGGCTTAAAAACAAGTTATGTGCATTCTGGCAATGATATGCGTTTTGATTTCTTAGTGGGCGATGCCAATACTCCTATAAATGACCCAACTCGTACTCGAGATTTTGTTTATAAAGAAAACATCAATGCTGGTTATCTAAACTATTCTAAGGAATTCAAAAAGATAAGCATGCAGTTAGGATTGAGAGTTGAAAATACCAACGGACAAGGTACTTTATTAGGAAAAGAATTATTGAAAAGAAATTATACAAACCTTTTCCCAAGTGTATTTTTCCGTCAGAAATTATCAAAAGATCATCAATTGGGTTACTCATTCAGTCGTAGAATCGACCGTCCAAGTTATGAAGATTTGAATCCGTTCTTGTTCTTTCTTGATCCATATACTTTCCAAAGAGGAAATGAATTGTTACAACCACAATATACCAACGCTTTTGAAGTATCGCACACGTTCAAAGATGCCATTACAACAACTGTAAATTTCAGCCGTACCAATGGAATCATGACAGAGATTTTGGAACAAAACAACACTTTGAAAACAACGAACGTAACAAAAATCAACATTGGTTATGTTGAAAACCTTGGAATTTCGTTCTCTGTGCCTGTGCCAATTACCAAATGGTGGTTTAGTAATACTTACTTGAACTTGTACAATAACCATTATGTGGGCGACATTCCAAAAACAGTTATTGCTTCAGATGGTACTTCATCGACTGTCCTTCAACCATTGGATGCTCGTGCAACTACTTATCAAGTAAACATGACACATCAATTTACCTTGCCTAAAAAGTATAGTTTAGAATTGAGTGGTTGGTATATGTCCCCATTTGTTGAAGGACAATTGGCTGGTCGTCCAATGGGAGCCATGTCATTCGGGATTCAAAAGAAATTAATGAAAGATAAAGCTACATTGAAATTAAATGTTAACGATGTATTCTGGAGTAACCAGTTCCGTGGTTCATTCATTTTCAATGATATTGACGTACAAGTAAATAATAAATGGGAAAGTAGAGTAATTCGCTTAAACTTCTCATATCGTTTTGGAAATAGTAAAGTTGCTGCCGCACGCCAACGTAAAACTGGCTTAGAAGATGAAAAAGGTCGTGTTAAAAGTGGCGGTAACTAATTATTGATTTTTCATTACAGTGAGAAATAACTCAAATCTATTTAATCAGAAAATTCAAAGAGGATGTCGTAAAAGGCATTCTCTTTTGTTTTAATAACCATAAAAAAGAGGTTTCCTTTTGTAAGAAAACCTCTAGTTAATCTATAAATTGTAACTAGTGGCAACGTGAATGTTAGATGGCGTTAGGAAATCAAAAAAACGCTCTAACCAACTTTTATTAGCATCATTTGCTTGAGATGCTTTCAAGTTTTCTGTTTTGTGGCTCTTTGATTCTTCCAGAATCATTTCGGCCAATAAAGGATAGTATTTCATAAATTTGTGTTGTTTAATGATACACGGTTAATGATTGTTGATACTCTAAGCTGAGGTTCACATAAAAAAGTGATAATCGTTTAATCCGAGTTAATTACTTGACAGACACAAAGTTACGAATATTAGTTCTTACAATTACAAAAAATATAACTATTCCAATAGAGATTCTTTAAATACTGCAATTAAATTTAATTATTCTTAGAAATCAATCATTTTTTATGCCAATAATGGCTAACATTCTTCCTGTTTTCCCTTTTTCTTTTCTGTGTGAAAAATAACTTTCATTGTCTAAAACAGTAGAGAATGTAGATACTTCAATTTGATTGGCGGGTACTCCTGCTTCTAGCAATTGTGCCTGATTGGCTTGTTTTAAATCGACAAAGTATTTAGCTTTTTCAGCATCAAATCTTCTGAATCTCTCCTCAAAATTTTGGGCTACTTCCTCCCCTACTTCAAAAGAACATTCATCTATACAAGTACCAATGTATGCAAAACAATCTGCTGGATTTGTGCCAAAATCTGTCGCCATTTGCTGAATGGTTTTAGTGACAATTCCTAAAACAGTTCCTCGCCAACCTGCATGAATGGAAGCTACAACTTTTTGTCTATCATCATAAATCAAAATAGGGGTGCAATCTGCCACAGTAACAGCGACAAATATATCAGCTTGATTGGTAATCAAAGCATCATAACCTTCGTAAGCACCTGCTTTTGTTGTACTTAATATTTTATCTTCATGTATTTGATAGGAATACGCTACCTTTTCAGCAGAAAAGCCAAGTGCTTCAAAGAATTTATCTCTATTTTTATACACATTTTCAAGATTATCCCCTGAATGCAATCCTAAATTCAATGAAGTATAAGGTGCTTCGCTGTAGCCATCTTTACGAGTACTTTCTGCGACAACTAGCTTAGGGAATTGTTGAAATATTCGGGGTTTGGTAAACATGTTTTTATGACCTTAAGGATTTTAAGACTTGAAGACTAGAGGATTAATAAACCTGTGAGGTTTTAAAAACCTCACAGGTTTGTAAAAAGCTAATTATGAAATTCAACATCGTTTATATTTTAATTGCTCTTTCTTTAATCAGTTGTCAAGAAAAAGAAGCTCCCCGACCTGCTGGAATCGCCCTTTCTTTTGATGACCGATTTATTAAAGAATGGTTTGAATTAAGACCGCTCTTTAAAAAGTATCATGCAAAAGTAACATTTTACATTACGCAACCTGATAGTTTATCGACTGAAGAAATTGAAATGTTGCATCAATTACAAGCTGATGGACATGAAATCGGCTGTCATGGTGCGATGCACATAGGTTCCATCAACTATGTTTGGGAACATTCTTTAGAAGAATATATGCAAAAAGAAGTATTCCAAGCCCTGAAAACAATGAAGCGACAAGACTTCTCTCCTACTACTTTTGCACATCCCGGTGGCTCACAGATTTGGTATATCGACCGTGAATTGTTAAAACATTTTAGTTTGCTACGTGATGTTTCGATGAAAGAAAGAAACATCTTCGGTTTTACTTATCGACGTGAAGTGGAAAATATGGACGAAATCTATCATCATCACGATGATACTCGAAAAGTAAATGCTTTAATCATTGATGTAAGTGCTAATCTGACGATTGAAGATATTCAAAAAGGTTTAGCAAAAGCACAAAAAGAACAATCTGTTATGATGCTTTTTGGTCATAAGCCTCTGCGTAAAATCACTCATAAACCCGAAGAATATGGCTTTGATATTTTTTTTTTAGAGCAAATCTTGTCAGAAAGTGCTAAATTGAAACTTCAATACTTCACAATGAATTCTTTGTAGTTTATGAGTTTATGAGTTTATGAGTTTATGAGTTTATGAGTTTATGAGTGGGAATCGCTTTTTAAGTTTGTGGGTTCATTAATTCTAATAAGATTTTTAATCTTGTTAATCATATTTTTAAATAAACTCATTGACTCATGAGCTCATAAACTAAAAAGAAATCATCAACCAATAAAAAATGAAAAAACAAACTACCTTCATCACAAGTTTAATTTTATCGTTATCATTATCCTCTTTTGCACAAGATAATGATTCAACCGTGATTCGTAAATTCTTTAACGAATCCCTCTCAAATGGCAAATCTTATGAATGGCTTCGTGATTTAACCAGCAATGTTGGTCCAAGATTAAGTGGTTCGGAAGGTGCTAAAAAAGCAGTGCAATGGGGAAAAACGCTTTTAGAAAGCGGTGGCTACGACCGAGTTTTTTTACAAGATGTCATGGTGCCACATTGGGTGCGTGGAGCTAAAGAAGAAGGCTATATTTTAGATGGCAAACAGAAAATTAAAGTGCCTTTGGTAGCTTTGGGTGGTTCAATTGCTACGCCTAAAAAAGGCATTACAGCAGAAGTAATTGAAGTAAAAACATTTCAAGAACTAAGAGCTTTGGGCAAAGAAAAATGCGAAGGAAAAATCATTTTCTTCAATCGCCCAATGGATCCTACTAAGATTAATACTTTTGAAGCTTATGGACAAGCTGGCGACCAACGTCGTAGTGGTGCCAATGAAGCTTCAAAATTAGGAGCGATTGGCGTTATCATTCGTTCTTTGAGTAGTACTGAAAATGATTTCCCACATACAGGTTCTATGGTGTATGCAACGGGCGTACCATTAATTCCTGCGGCGGCTTTGAGTACCAATGCGGCTACGTTATTGAGCAAAACTTTAAAGGAAAATCCGAATACAAAATTCTATTTCAAACAGTCTTGCGAAACTTTACCAGATGCTCCTTCGCACAATGTGGTGGCGGAAATCAAAGGTTCTGAACATCCAGAAGAGATTATTGTAGTGGGCGGACACTTAGATTCATGGGATTTAGCACAAGGTGCTCATGATGATGGAACAGGTATTGTACAGTCGATGGAAGTGGCTCGTTTATTCAAAAATTTGGGTATCAAACCGAGGCATACTATCAGAATAGTATTGTTTATGAACGAAGAAAACGGAAATCGTGGCGGTGTGAAGTATGCTGAATTAGCGAAGCAAAATAATGAGAAGCATATTTTTGCATTAGAATCTGATAACGGTGGATTTACTCCTCGTGGCTTTGGCATGCAAGGTGCATCGGCTGAATTATTAGCAAAAGTTCAATCATATCGCACACTGTTAGCACCTTATGGTTTACATGAAATTGAGCGTGGTGGTGGTGGCGTTGATATTGGTCCTTTGGCACCACAAGGCACAGTATTGATAGGTTTTAAGCCAGATGCACAACGCTATTTTGAATATCATCATGCTTCAAACGACACTTTTGATACCGTAAACCAACGTGAATTAGAAATGGGTGCGGCATCAATGGCAAGTTTAATTTATTTGTTGGATAATTTGAAATAATTAATCTTCCTAAAGCTTTTGACTCCCAGCTTTGACAAATTTAAAATTTGTCAAAGCTGAAAAGAGGAAATTTGCCTGTGACCTTTAACTACCATTTTCAGGCTAATAAAACACTTTAAGCAAGCTTCATCAGTTTTTCAAAACCTTCAATTCCTCTTTCTCCTTCGCCTCAGCCAATTTCCACCAAGGTAAGTATGGATAAGCGTGATGCTCGTGATGATAGCCAAAGAAGTAACATGAAATAAAAGCCATAAAATGATTGAGTTTCTGACTTCGAGATTTATAAATATCATTCGCTTCATGTTCGCCACGGTGCGGAAGATATGTACCAAAGTAAAAAAGCTGTAGCGTACTTAAAATCGCTGGTACTTCCCAAAAGACAATCAGGTTTTCCATCGGAAATACTAATTTCAATAGATTATAAGTAATTGCCATCAACAAAATCTGCCAGAAAGTAACGTACTCCAACGCAAACTTTAAATACCATCTGAAAAAATTACCATCATAATAATCTGGGTCTTCGTCGCTCACTACGTTTTTATGATGTAAGTGATGTTTCTTCGATAGCTTTTCATAATTATTATAAGCAAAAAGCGTAGCACACAAAAAACCAATGGCATAGTTGAGTTTTTTATTATGTGGAGCAACAACGCCGTGAATAGCATCATGTGCCGTAATAAAAACGCCTGTATAAAGTTGCATTTGCAATAACATAAAAACATATACCAAAGGATTATAAAAATCTATCGGATAATTCAACAAGTAGGCAAGCGAGATGCCCCAAAGTGAAATAATACAGATGGCAAAAAAGAGTCCTTTATATTTCATAAAAACTGTGTGGCTGAACAAGTAATTTGATAATGATACTTTAAAAACTCATTTATCCTTAACTTTGTTACAAAGATAAGATAAAACATTAGCATCCAGTTTTGCATTCAACATGGCAAAAATAGAAAAAGAATTACAGCAGGCAATTGTGGCGATGCCTCAGAAAGAGAAAGATAAACTATTGTTGAGACTCATCGGTAAAGATGATATTCTTATCCAACAATTGACTTTTACTTTGGTGGAAGAAAGCCTAACGATGGAGTCGAGAAGAGATGATATAAAAGTGTTGATTGATAAATTATATGATACCACCAATTACTCTTCGGGTTATTTGATGATGGATATGCGTTTTACTAATGCAGAAATTACTCGTCATGTAAAAGTAACCAAGGACAAATACGGAGAAGTAGAATTGACTTTGAAATTATTAAAAGAGTGTTTTGAAAAACAATTGAAATGGATTGAAAAATACTCTTCAAAATCTGATACTTTAGCACTTTATGTAGTGAAAAGAACAGATTTTTTGTTGAAAAAAGTGGTAAAAATGCACCCAGATATTCAATTTGATTTTCATGCAGATATGAATACTTTATTAGAATATCTGCATAAATATGCTACGGCTTATTATGCCAAAGAATTACAAATTCCGAAAACATTTGACATCGCTGAGTAAATTAAAAATATTATGAATCAAGCCGAACACTTAGCGACTTTTATCAGTACTTTCTCGGAAAGTCTGCACGATAATTCCTTCGTAAAAATCTCTTTAGGCAATTATAAAGGTACAGAGGAGCAACTCAAGAATATTTATATTAAAAGAATTTTAATCAAAAAAGAAGAAAAACTTAGCTTCACTTATCGCTACAAAACTCGTGATATTGTAAAGAATTTTTCGTTGTCGGAAGGTATCAATGCTGTGGAAAATGCTTTGCAAGAAGGTTTTAATATCGCTACGCTTTTTACAAGTAATTTTGATTTGATTATTGAAAAATTAAATCAAAAAACCGTTTTGCGTAAAACGGATTCAAGTAATCCGAAAGCCATTTCTTTGGAACATGACAAAGCGAAAAATCGCTTAATAAAGCCACAAGAAAAACCGTATTTACACGAATTAAAGATTACCGACGAAGCAGGAAATGTTTATAAAAATGCACAAGACAAGTATCGTCAGATAAATCATTATATAGAAATTCTGAGTACTTTAATCAAAGATATTCCTCAACAAAACCATTTGAAAGTAGCCGATATGGGTTCTGGAAAAGGCTATTTAACTTTTGCTTTGTACGATTATTTGACCAATGTCTTGAAACTTGAAGCAGCAGTAACAGGCGTTGAATTTCGACCAGACATGGTGGCACTTTGTAATAAGATTGCCCAAAATACTGGTTTTTCAACACTCAGTTTTGTAGAAGGAACAATAGAAGATTATGATAGTACGGGTACGAATATTTTAATTGCTCTGCACGCTTGTGACACGGCAACAGACGATGCTATTTACAAAGGAATCACTGCTAACGCCGATTTGATTGTGGTTGCACCATGTTGTCATAAACAAATCAGAAGAGAAATCGAAAAACATAAAGCATCCAACGAATTAGATTTCTTAACGAAGTATGGCATCTTTTTAGAGCGACAAGCAGAAATGGTAACGGATGGAATAAGAGCAATGATTTTGGAATACTTCGGGTATAAAACGAAAGTATTTCAATTTATTTCGGATGCTCATACACCTAAAAATGTGTTGGTTGTAGGCATTAAAAATCCGAATGCTTCCTCAAAAAAAGAAGAAATTTTAGCAAAATTAAAAGCAACAAAAGAATACTTTGGCATAGAATATCATCATTTAGAGAAACTTTTATTTAATGCCTAATTAGGGATCACAAAGGATTAAATTAGTATTCAAAATGTTTGTTTGACCATTGGTTTGTTGGCAACCCTGGCGGTTGCCTCGCCTGAAATGGTAACTGCAAGAGTTGTCACTACAAATTACCCTTTAAAAATAGACTTAAGCCTTTTTATTAGTTGTTATTCACTACGCATTTAAGAACTTTATGAAAAAAGACATCAATTTTGAGCAACTTTTAGCAGATGAAAATCAGCATTTAAATAAGCTCCACGAAATCGTAGAAGAAACGATAAAATCTGAACGATTGATTGTCCAGAATCTCCTGAATCCACCCAGCGAAACAATCACTAAAGGGCAAGCTATATCAGACAAAGTAGCCCAATTTGGCGGAAGCTGGAAATTTATCATCATGTTTGGCGTAATTCTAACGATTTGGATTACTTTCAATTCTGTGATGCTTGTTCAGTTTCGATTTGATCCCTATCCTTTTATCTTGATGAATTTAGTACTTTCGTGTATTGCCGCTTTGCAAGCACCAATCATCATGATGAGTCAGAATCGTCAGGAAGAAAAAGATAGAATGAGAAGTGAAAATGACTATTTGATTAACTTGAAAGCAGAAATGCAAATCAGAAGTTTACAACAAAAAATGGATTTGTTGTTGGAAGAACAAATCAAAACCTTGTTCGAATCTCAGGCAAAACAATTTGCGTTGCTGGAAGAAATCAAGAAGAAACTTGATAAGATGGAGAACAAAAAGCTTTAGTTTGCGATAAATTATACAAGAATGAACGAAGAATTTTATGAACAAATTTTTGAAAAAATCGACTTTTCAAAACAAGTAATTACTGGTAAAGAATACGATAGTTGTACGTTTAAAAACTGTGATTTTTCGAATACTAATCTATCAAACAAAGATTTTATTGATTGTACTTTCGAGAGTTGTAATCTTAGTAGCGTCAATTTGAACAATACAAGTTTAAAAACGGTGAAATTCATTGATTGTAAAATCATTGGTGTGGACTTTAGCATCAGTAAAGAATTCTTATTTTCAGTATATTTTAAAAATTGTTCGTTAAATTATACTTACTTTTTCAAGAACAAATTGAAGAAAACTAAATTTGAACATTGCCAGATTCAAGATGCAAATTTTAGTGAAGCAGATTTAACAGGAGCAGTCTTCAATCATTGTGATTTATTAAATACTGTTTTTGAACAAACAAATTTGAATCAAACAGATTTTAGAACAGCTGAACATTACGCCATTAATCCAGAAAAAAATAATATCAAAAAAGCGAAATTTTCTTATGATGGCATCAGAGGTTTACTGTATCAATATGATATTGTAATTGAATAAATTAACCATAAAAATTCATTCTAAACGAAAACTATGTTTATCTTAACTTCAAAGAACTCAATAGCGAATCACTTTATCGCTGAACTTCGTGATGTGAAAATCCAACAGGATTCGATGAGATTTCGGAAAAATCTGGAGCGACTAGGAGAAGTATTAGCTTATGAAATTTCAAAAACATTAACTTACAAAAGTACCGAAGTAGAAACACCATTAGCAATTGCTCAAAGCAATTTATTGAATCAGCAACCTGTTTTAGTGACAATACTTCGTGCCAGTTTACCTTTTCATCAAGGATTCATCAATGTTTTCGATAAAGCAGAAAATGCCTTCGTTGGTGCATACAGAGGAAAACACAATGCTGACGAAAGTTTTGAGATTGAAATGGATTACTTGGCGAGTCCAGATTTAACAGACAAAACCATTATTTTAATCGACCCAATGTTGGCTACTGGAAAATCATTATTAAAATCCTATCAAGCTTTATTGAAGTATGGCAAACCTGCTAAAGTAATTATTTCTGCTGCCATTGCTGCACCAGAAGGAATCGCTTTTTTACAAGAATATTTACCCGAAGCAGAACTTTTCATCGCTACACTTGATAATTGTTTGAATGAAAAATATTACATCGTGCCAGGTTTGGGCGATGCTGGTGATTTAGCTTTTGGATTGAAACTATAGTTTTTCTCGCAACAAACTGATACCTACTTCACAAGACAGACATTTTTTATATTGGCAGAAAACATTAAACCATTCAATGCCAGCTTGTGAATCAAAAGCGGACTTCATTGGTAAATCCAACATTTGCCAATGTTTAGTAATACTATTCTCTTCAGCAGGTAATTCTTCTAAAAAACGAATCGCTTTTTCAAGATAAAGTACTTCATCTTTTTGCTGACTATAGGACACAAGTAACGGAACAATTGTATTAATAATTATATTTTGCACCGAACTTTCACCAATGATTGCTACTTTTCCATTAGCTTTTTTACCAAACAAATAATGTTCTTGCCAATAAGCAGATTGTTTTACTCGCATGGTTTTAGAAACGTTTTCGACATTTTCAAGATGTAACATCACAGAAAACAAGTTGATATTTTCTTGAATAATTTTGGCAAACTGTGCCAAACGAACAGTTGGAAAATTAGCAGGTCGGAGTCGTAAAAACTTCCATTCATGCAAAGCCATTACTTTATTTTGTAGTTGATATTTTGCTGAAAGAAATTGAAACTCTTTCGCTAATTTACTTTGGTATTCATCTTCAACATTACTCGGAGCAAGAAAACCTGCCACGCCAAACAGCAAAGCTTCAATCTGAAAAAGATTATCACGATATTTACTCAATACTTTTAGCGGTAAGTTTTGTGCTAATCTTATAAAAGGTTCGGCATTGAGTTTAAAACCAAAGTTTTTTGCTAATACTTGATACGCCGTTTCTTCCCAATCTTGTTTGTTTTTGATAAGGTATTCGTGGATGATTGATGCTTTACTTTCCAATCTTTGCATCAATACTTTATCTAACATGATATATTTCTTCAAGGATGAAACCTGTTGAAATTGGTTTTGACAAGCAATTTGCGTTTTGCTTTCTACTAAATCTGAATACTTTTTGATTAAAGTATTATCTGTTTTGTCAGAAAGTATCAGCGTAGGAATTTTAGTATTATCACTTCGAAGAATTGGTTTGTCGTCTTCCCAAACAACATGAAGAATTACATTTTGATAAGCAGCATCAGAATGATGTGAGTGAAGATTCCAATCAGAAGATTTCAGGTGAATTTCAACTGCACCCGCCCATTCCACTTCACCAATCAGGATTCTAGCATCCTGAAAATCAGCTCCAGCATTGGTATTGTATCTACCAATTTTTATTACTTGAATGACTTCATTATCAGTAGTTTGGAGGCAAGATTTATCAAAATATTGAAACTGCCAGAGAAAATGTAGAAAAGCCTCGTTCATAAGTGTTTAAGAATTAATTGTTTAAACAAAAATAATGAGTTTGAGGAATTTTTATTCATAAATCCAAAAAGAAATGCTCGACATACATTACATCAAGCATTTACTTTAGGATGTGTATTGCTGCACTATTTATGAATAGCATTTAGAGGAAACAGAAAAAGGCTAATCTTCTACAGGTACATTATAACTGATGTATAAATTTCGTTTGGCTTGTACGATATGGCGTTGATTATGGGCAATTAAAAATTGAAAAACATCTCCTAGTTTCAACCGTATCCATTTGGTAATTGAAATTGGAATACGAATGGCATTCATATCTATCGCTACACTTTGTTTTAATAAATTCAATAACTCTTCTTGATGTTCTATGAATTCCGCCACTACTGCATAAGCATCTAAATTTGTATTAGGACTATGATTTTTAGCGGCTTTCAGTTTCTTCATATTTTCTTTAGGTTCCATCAATTGCGTAAAGTAAGCTCCTAAATATGAACTTTTAAAAACCATACTTCCCTCCTTTTGAGGTTGATTGATTAATGTCTTTTTAATAACTGGCAAATAATAACGACTATAAGTATTGAGGTGTTCTAAACATTGAGCAATACTCCAACCACCATTACTAGCAGGTTTTAACAAAACACTTTCATGAAGATTCTGAAACAGACAGATACTCTCTTTTAAATGAAGCTCTACTCTGTCTTCTAAATGACTAATCAACAACTGATTTCCAATACTTTTCATGACAAATTAAGATATTTGATGAGGTTAAAAATTGATGTTACAAATTTGGTACACAAGCAAATAATAAATGTTGGTAAATACCAAGATTTAATGAATACGATTGACATCCTCAATCACATAAAAGAAAATTTGCAAAGAAGCACAGAAATGCCCTATTTTGAGTAATAAACAAAATCACTAACACTATCACGATGTTTTCTATTCATCTTCAACATATCGCAAAGCGTTTTACCTTCAAAAAACTCGTATTCTTCTTTGCTATCAGCCTTTGTTTTTCTGCTTGTAAAAGTGCTAAAGTAGCCAGTACGACAAGTACAGCCACAACGCCAGTGGTTAAAAAAGATAAAATTGTAGAAATCTCTATTAAATCAATTGAAGCCATTGATTTGGAAGAAGATTTAAGTTTTGCAGATGAAGTTTCTTTGACTTACGCTTTAACGATAGTTGATGAAAACAAAAAAATATTGAAAGTAGTGAATACTTCTTGGGGTGTAGAAAGCCTAAAAAAAGGGCAAATTGTAAAGGCTGATCAATTCAAAAAATTAGAAATTGTTATTCCTGAAAAAGGTACACTATTATCATCTGTAATTTTGATGGAAGTTGATAATTACGAAAAAGCAATGAGTACCATCAAGAAAATCAATGAATTAGGAGGTTTAGCTAAAATTCCAGCTACCATTATTAACATTGCAGAGTACGAAACACCTTTGGCAATTGTTTTTGCCAGTTTACAAGCTGCTGGTTTAGGCTTGAAAGTAGCCGACCGTTTCGATCAAGATGATTTACTCGGACAAAGTACTTTTGAACTAAAATTAGACTCTCTCTCAAGTACTCAGAAAAACTATCCTGTAGATTTAACCTTTGAAGGCGAGCATCTCAAAAACACTTTTCGGTACAAACTCACTTATGAGTTAAAAATTCGTTGATTCTTTTTTATTAGAATAGTAATCTACTAATAAACAACAAGTTACTGTATTATGTCTGTTTTTTAATAAAATACACATAATACTTTGCTGGTTTTTTATTTATATTTTTGTAATTCTCTTACAATAAACATAAGCATTTAATAGTTACATAAGGTACTAAGTACTTATACGTTTTGTGTGTTGAAGCGGATAAATTTAGGGGTATCAAGGTTTGAAAATAATTGCTTCAAACAATTAAGATTGAAAATAATGAATAAATCACTAACCAGAATATACAAAATAATTGCATTATTATTGATAACGGTCGTCAGTGCCGAAGCTCAAAATGAAAATTATGTACTTAAAATCGGGAATAGGACTATCAACTCAAAGGAATTCGCCCAAACCTACCAAAAGCTTCTTCAAAGCGATAGCATCAGAAAAGACAATCAGAAAGAATTTATCAATAATTACATCAATTATAAGTTAATTGTATATGCGGCTGAACGCATGGGCAAAGATACTACTCGTGCTTTTCGTGAAGAAATAGATACTTACCGCAAAGAATTAGCCAATCCATATTTAGTTGATAAACAAGTGCTTGAAAAACTCATCCAAGAATCGTATGAAAGAATGCGTGAAGAAGTAAGAGTAGCACAGATTTTTATTCCTTTGGCAAAAAATGCTAGTCCAGCCGATACAATGGCGGCTTATAATGAGCTAAGGTCTCTCAGAGCCAGAATTACTAAAGGCGAATCATTCGAACAATTAGCTAAAACAAATTCTAAAGATACTTACTCCGCAATAAAAGGTGGAGATTTAGGTTTTCTGTCGGTATTAGAAAACAATTACACCTTTGAAAGTGCCGCTTACAATACTCCAAAAGGCGAAATGTCTATTCCTTTTAGAACCAACAAAGGTTTTCATTTAATAAAAGTATTAGATAGACATTCTTTCAGAGGTAAGGTAAAATTAGCACACATTCTTGTTAGTCTTGCTCCAAATGCTTCATCAGACGAAGCCACTGCTGCTAAAAAGAAAATTGACGAAGCTTATGAATACCTCAAAAGAAATGAACCTTTTGAAGGAGTTTGCCGAGCATTTTCTGAAGACCCACGCACCAAAGATAATGGTGGTGTAATGAATAGATTTTGGGATGCTGGCACATTGATTGATCAGAAAATTGTAGAAACAGTTTTTGCATTAAAAGAAAAAAACGACTACACTTTGCCTATTCAAACCTCATTGGGTTGGCATATTTTCAGACTTATTGAAAAGAAAAGTTTGCCAAAATATGATGAAATGGCACCTTTTATTCGTCAAAAAATCAATGCTGATGCTTCACGCAATGTTATCATCAAAAATAATTTAGTAAAGCGTTTACAAAAAGATAATAACTTCCAAGAAACTGTTTCGGTAAAGCAAGAAGCTATCGACAATTTCTACAAAGACAGAATTGGTTCTGAAGATTATTTAAGTAAAACTCTTTTTACAATCAATCAATCGGTTTCGACTGTTAAAGATTTTTATACTTTCGTCACCAAGCATCAACGTCAATTAGCCAAACTAAAAGCACTTGATGAAAAGACACCACAAGATTGGTACGACCTTTTTGTAGAAAATCAAAACCTAAGATTTGAAGAAGCTAATCTTGAAGTAAAATTCCCAGAATTCCGTGCTGATATTCAAGAGTACAGAGAAGGTATTCTTCAAAAACAGATGTTGAATGATAACGTGTTTGAAAAATCGCTAGATTCTTTAGCACAAGTAAAATTCTATAATCAGCACATCGACCAATATCAATACACGCATAGAGTTTTAGCGAAAGTAATCACCAGCGACCGCAAAGAAACTTTAGAACAAGCCAAAACGATGTTAGCCAAAGCACCTTATCCGATGAATCGCAGATTTCCAGATATTTATTTCGAAAAAGATAAATCTGCTTTCTCTGCCGATGCTCAGAAAATGTTGTATGATTTAAACATCATTCTATTAAAAAACAGAGATTATATCGTTGAAGTAACTGGCAATTCTGACCCAGAAGAACAAGAAAGTATTTCGGCTGAAAGAGCAAAAAAAGCTGTGAATTTATTAATCAACAGTGGTGTTTCGCCAATGAGAATCATTGAAAAAGATGATGGTAAATATAAGCCAGTTTCAAAAACTGATAGAAGTAAAAACAGTAGAATTGGCATTAGATTCTTATCTGATTCGATGGAAGATGTTGTAAAACGCTTTAATGCTTTAAAACCAAACAGTTTAAGTGCTGAAGAAGGTTATTTCAAAAAAGATGAAAATGAGTATTTAGCTGCTGTTGAATGGACTTTAGGAGAGAAAAATATTAACCTTAAAGGTAGATTTGTTTCAATCAATATTCAGAAAGTTGAAGAACCAAGAACAAAAACTTTCAAAGAAGCTCGTGGACAAGTAACTAGAGACTATCAAAAACAACTATCTGATGAATGGCTCAATCAACTAAAAGCTAAGTATTCATTAAATATTAATGAAAGCGAAATTCAAAGAGTATTAGATTAAACAAGAAAGTCAAAAGCAGAAGTAAATACATTTCTCTTTTGACTTTTTTGATATTCGAGAGCCTATTTCTTCTCTCTTTATGATTTAGACCTTGTTCTTAACACTTTTTAACGGTGCTAGCATATCAAATTAGAGATTAAAAAACGTTATCTTTGTCAATCTACGTACATTTTCAAAAACCATAAAGCCCTGTACGTTTCATATTAATTCATTTTTTAGATGAAATTTTCGAAATTCTTCATTTCCCTTTTTGCAATCTGTCTGCTTTTTTGTCAAGCATTACAGGCACAAACGCCAGTTGTAATTGATAAAATCATTGCAAAAGTTGACAACCATTATATTTTAAAATCAGAGTTAGAATCTCAAGTACAACAATACAAACAAAGTGGTCAGGCTGGTGCACCATCTACTTGTCAAATTTTTGAAAGTTTAGTAGTTGGCAAGATGATGTTAGCAAAATCAGAAATAGACTCAATTACTGTTGAAGACAAAAGAGTAGAATCTGAGCTTACTTCCAGAATGGAACAAATGGAACAACAGTTTGGCTCTCAAAAAAATATTGTTGAAGCTTATGGCAAAAGTATTGCTTCGTTGAAAGATGAACTTCGTTCAGCCATTAAAGAGCAATTGACAACTCGTAAAATGCAAGAAAAAATTACGAGTGATGTAAAAATTACGCCTAAAGAAGTAAGACGTTTCTTTGAAGCAATTCCTAAAGATTCTATTCCTTATATGCCTTCAGAAGTAGAAATTGGACATATTGTAAGGCTTGCTAAAACGACTAAATCACAAAAAGACGAACTGTACAAAAGGCTTTACGATTATAAAAAAAGAGTAGAAAACGGAGAATCATTTGAAGAATTAGCTAAATTATATTCAGAAGATTTAGGCTCAGGAAAAAGAGGTGGCGATTTAGGTTTTGCAAAACGTGGACAAATGGTTGCACCATTTGAAGCAGCAGCATTGAAGTTAAAGCCAAATCAAATGTCAGATGTAGTTGAATCTGAATTTGGTTTCCACTTAATTAAATTATTAGAAGTACGTGGGCAAGAATATCATGCTTTGCACATTTTATTAAGACCAGACTATCAAAGATTAGACGTTGTAGAACCTACAAAATTCTTGGACAGTATCAGAGTATTAATTCAAAGAGATAGTATTAAATTTGAACGTGCTGCGAAAGAGTTCTCAGAAGATAAAGCAACTCAAGATGGTGGTGGAATGATTACAGACCCACAAACTCGTTCGATAAAAATGGCTTTAGACGGCACAATGGAATCTGGGTTATATTTTACTATCGATTCAATGACGGTAGGAACAATTACTCCTCCAATGCCATACAGAACAGAAGATGGACGTTCGGCAATGAGAATTTTATATTACAAAGCAAAACATCCTCCACACTATGCGAATTTAGAAGACGATTTCCAAAGAATGTCTAATTACGCATTGAACAGAAAACGAAATACAGCCATTGAAAAATGGTTTGCCACTGCCAAAAACGATGTATTTATTTACATTGTTGATGAATATAAAGAATGTAATATCATGAAAACGAATGATCAGTGATTTTAAGATTCATTATTCTTTGGTAAAAATCTTGTTTTAAATTAAATTGTGTCAGGTTAAACTACGATTAGCCTGACATTTTTCGTTATAAGTACATCTCATAAAATAGTAAGCAAAATTTTGTGTGTAAAAAGCACAAAATCGACAAACAAAATAGAAAATATGGTTCAATTTAAGTCAGATGTTGAAGCAGTTGATGCTTTAAAAGAATCCTATCAGAAACTTACTTCAGAAATCGGAAAGGTTGTTATCGGTCAAGACGAAACGGTTAAAATGCTTCTTACCGCTATCTTTTGTCAAGGACATTGTTTATTGGTTGGTGTACCCGGTTTGGCAAAAACACTTCTCATTCAAACTATTGCTGGTGCATTAGATTTAGATTTCAACAGGATACAATTTACCCCAGATTTGATGCCTTCTGACATTATCGGCTCAGAAACATTAGACAATGAACGAAATTTTAGGTTTGTCAAAGGGCCTATTTTTGCAAATATCGTTTTGGCAGATGAAGTAAACAGAACTCCTCCCAAAACACAGTCTGCACTTTTAGAAGCCATGCAAGAGTATTCAGTAACAGTTGCTGGCAAAAAATATGCTTTAGATAAACCTTTTTTTGTATTGGCAACTCAAAACCCAATTGAACAAGAAGGAACATATCCATTACCAGAAGCACAGTTAGACCGTTTTATGTTCATGGTAACGCTTGATTATCCATCTTATCAAGCAGAATTAGATATTGTTAAAAATACGACATCAGATAAGAAATATAAGATTGCACAACAAGTTTCAGGCGAAGAAATATTGGCTTATCAACAATTAGTAAGAAGAGTACCTATTGCTGATAATGTAGTAGAATATGCAGTGACACTTGTTCATAAAACACGACCTAATACTGAATTAGGAGATGCTATTTCAAATAAATATTTAGAATGGGGCGCTGGACCAAGAGCTTCTCAAAACTTGATTTTGGCCGCAAAATGTAATGCTTTGCTTTGTGGAAAATATTCACCAGATATTGAAGATGTAAAGGCTGTAGCGATGGCTGTACTTCGCCATAGAATTGTTAGAAATTTCAAGGCAGAAGCAGAAGGAATATCTGTAGAGAATATTATTAGTAAGCTTTTGTAGCCAGAAAATAATTCATTAAAAAAGAGGATGTCTTTGTAATACATCCTCTTTCATTGTATCATTCCATCACTTTCGGAACTCTAAAATATTCTCCATCTTGTTTTGGAGCATTTTTCAAACCTTGTTCACGGCTGATGTTTGGAATTACTTTATCTTCACGCAAAGCATTGATTTCTAAACTCATGTGCGTAAGTGGCTTTACATTTGAAGTATCAATTTCATCCAATTCCGACATCCAATTCAATACTGATTCCAAAGAATCTTTCATTTCCTTTTCAGCAGATTCTGGCATTTCTAAACGAGCCAAATGAGCAATCTTTTGTAATAATTCTTGATCTATATTCATCTTTTGATTGATTGAAAGCAAAGGTTATTCTCTTCCTCTCAATTTTTTATCGTCCATGTGTTTGTTCAAAAACTCATTGATTTTTTCAATATCAATACTTCTATTGATTTCACCAAAAGAGTTGATTGAAATATCAAATCCATCAAGTTCATTATGAACTTTTGGGAGTTCCTTTTTAGGAGTTTCTTTTTTCTTTGCCATTTTATGAATTTGAAAATTTGAAGTTCAAAATTAGTACATTCAACATATTAATTACTCATCACTCACAATTCACAACTCATCACTTACAAAACTGCCAAAGCTTTTTCTAAACGAGTAATTACAGCTTCTTTTCCGATAATTTCCATCGATAGCATCAAATCTGGACCTGCTCCTACACCTGTAGTTGCTACACGCAAAGCTTGCATTACTTTTCCCATTTTAATACCTAACTTCTGTAACTCATCGTTCAAAACATGTTTGATTTCATCGGCTACAAAATTATCTAAAGCTGGCAAAGCATCTTTGAAAGCAGAGATTCCTTTCTTGGCATCGTCATTCCATTTTGATGCAACTACGGTTTCGTCGTAAGTAGTGGGTGCTACAAAAAGTGCTTCGGCTTCTTTCGTAATTTCTTGTGGGAAAGTTACTCTTTCTTTGAATAAATGTACGATTTTTAAGGCTTTATCTAATTCAAAGTTCGGTAAATATTCCGTTGCCAAAGTTTCATCAGAACGTAATTTCAAATATTGCTGATTGAACCATTTTGCTTTATTAATATCAAACTTCGCTCCTGCTTTGTTGATTCTTTCTAAAGTAAAGGCTTCAACTAATTCGTCCATTGAGAATAATTCTTGCTCTGTGCCAGGATTCCAACCTAAAAAGGCTAAGAAATTCACCACGGCATCGTTCAAATATCCTTCTTCTCTGAAACCTTTAGCAATAGAACCGTCTGGATTTTTCCATTCTAAAGGGAAAACTGGAAAACCGCCTAAATCTGCATCACGTTTAGAAAGTTTACCATTTCCTTCTGGTTTCAACAATAAAGGCAAATGGGCAAACTGTGGCATGGTATCTTCCCAACCAAATGCACGATACAATAATACGTGTAAAGGTGCTGATGGCAACCATTCTTCTCCACGAATTACGTGTGTGATTTCCATCAAATGGTCATCCACAACGTTGGCTAAGTGATACGTTGGCATTCCGTCCGACTTCATCAATACTTTATCGTCCATTGTTGATGAATGTACATGAACCCAGTCACGAATAATATCTTTAAAACGTACTTCTTCTTTAGCAGGTACTTTCAAACGAATTACGAATGGTTCGCCTGCAGCAATTTTAGCTTGAGTTTCTTCTTCCGAAATCGTCAATGAATTTTTCAAACGACCACGAGTAGCAGCATTGTATTGAAAAGCGGAACCTTGGCTTTCAAAAGTTTGACGCATAGCATCCAATTCTTCACTTGAATCGAAAGCGTAATAAGCTTTTCCTGAATTGATGAGTTGCATAGCATAATCCATATACATTGCCTTGCGTTCAGATTGGCGATACGGTGCGTGTGGACCGCCTACTCCTACGCCTTCATCAATGGTAATGCCAATCCACGAAAGGGCTTCGATGATGTAATTTTCTGCACCTTCTACAAAACGAGTTTGGTCGGTATCTTCAATACGAAGCAACATTTTACCGCCTAACTTTTTGGCCAATAAATAATTATATAATGCTGTTCTGACACCGCCCACGTGCAAAGCTCCCGTTGGACTTGGTGCAAAACGTACTCTTACTTGATCTGACATTTTTTGAAAATTAAATTACTGCAATACAAGAAATCTCTACATTCACATCTTTTGGCAAGCGTGCCACTTCTACCGTTTCACGTGCAGGAGGATTCTCTGAAAAATATTCGCCATAAACAGCGTTGATAGCTGCAAAATTGTTCATGTCTTTTACGAAAATAGACGCTTTTACTACGTTCTCAAAAGTCATGTTAGCAGCTTCTAAAATGGCTTTCAAATTCTCCATTACCTGACGAGTTTCCTCTTGAATACTTGCTCCAGATTCTGCCAAAGCAAAGGCAATTTGCCCTGAAATGTACAAAGTTCCGTTAGAAAGTACAGCCTGAGAATATGGTCCGATGGCTGCGGGTGCTTTTTCAGTGAAAATGATTTGTTTCATTGTTGATTGTATCTTTATCGGTTTCCCTAAATTTTGTGCAAGTTACAAAATGATTAGCTGTTTTAAGGTATTTATTCAAATCATGATAATTTTGTGACAAGCAAATCTGTACTCATATCAAAAGATTTTAGGTGTATTCTAAGATATTTTCAATAATTTGCTCACAATGAATTTAATTGTATTAAATATCTACTTTCCATGGCATTCAATATTCGTCGAAAATATAAAATTGTTTTTTTGTTTTTAGTCCTAATTACTTTAGTCCTTTTCTGGCAAAGAGTATGGGTAGTCTATTTTTATCAACAAGCCAAAGGTGGTTTGGATGTTGCCTTTAATACTCGTCCATTGCAAGAAGTTTTAGCAGATAAAAACGTTCCCGATTCCTTAAAAAAACGTATTTTATTTATTGGTGAAGTACGTCGTTTTGCGATTGATTCTCTGGGTTTACATGATAATCCAGATGTGTATCAGACGCTCTATGACCAATCTGGCAAACCTTTGGTTTACTTGCTGACAGTAGCCAAACGCTATGAAATGGAAGCCGTTATGTTTGATTTTCCAATTATTGGTAGTTTTGCCTACAAAGGATTTTTTGATTCTACTGCAGCTTATCAGGAGGAAAAACTGTGGAAACAAAAAGGTTATGATACCGAAATGGGACAAGGAATCGCTTATTCTACTTTAGGTTGGCTACCCGAACCTATTTTATCAAGTATGCTTTATTACTCAGATGGGAAATTAGCAAACCTCATTATTCACGAAATGTCGCATGGAACAATTTTTGTAAAGGATAATCATGAGACGAGTGAAAACCTAGCAAATTCAATTGGGGAATATGGAGCGAAGCGTTTTTTAATTCATAAATATGGAATTGATTCACCAGAATTGAAGAAATATCTTCAAGCAAAAATCATTCGAGACAGGTATATCAAACATTTGAATCGAGGAACGTTGAAACTGGATAGCCTTTATCAAACTTTCAAAGGTAAAAATCTTTTAGATGCACGCAAGGATTCATTGAAGTATGCGTTAATTGAAAAAATTGAAGTAAACCAAGATACTATTTACAAAAGCTTACGAGCATTCTCTAAACCCAAAATCAATAAAAAAGAATTACCCAACAATGCCTATTTTGTAGGTTTTAAAACCTATCATTCTCAACAAAATGAATTTGAAGAAATATTCCAAAAACAGTTTAATGGGAATTTCGACCAGTTTTTGAAATTCTTCCAAAAGAAATATAATCAGTAGATATTTATATGAAAAAAATATTTTTGCTTCTCATCGTCATCATCACCGCAATGAGTTTCAAGTCCTCACTTCAGGAAAGAGTAATTGAACAAAATAGTTTTGGCACTGGCGAACATATCGAATACCGTGTACACTACGGTTTTGTAAATGCTGCCGAAGCCATTGTGGACGTGGACGACAAACTACAAAATGCCAATGGTCGCCCTTGCTATAAAGTAGGAATCGTAGGCAGAACAGTAGGTGTAACCGATTGGATTAGCAAAGTTCGTGATACTTGGACTTCCTATATTGATGCTTCGCAAATTTTACCTCAGCAGTTTTACATGAAAAAACAAGAGGGAAATTATAGAAAAGAGCAAAGAATAATTTTCAATCATAATAATAACACAGCAAAATTATTCGAATTGAATGATGAGCAAGAAAAGAAAAACTACACACTTCCAAAGCATATTCAAGATGTTGTAAGTGGCTATTATTTCATCAGAACTATTGATTTTTCTAAAATGACCATTGGTGAATCTGTTCCAGTGACTTTCTTTTTTGAAGGCGAAGTGTATAATATGCGTTTGAAATATCGTGGAAAAGAAACGATTAACACCAAATTTGGCAAAATAAGTACTTTCAAAATCACGCCACAGTTACCTAAAAATAATTTCTTTTCTGATGAAGAATCGGTAAAAATGTGGGTGACCGACGACGAAAACAAAATTCCTGTTCGAGCAGAAGTATCTTTAAAAATTGGGGCTTTGGCTTTGGATTTAAGAAAGTATTCAGGGCTAAAACATGAGTTGAAATTTCAATAGGAGTTTTTATTAACTTATATTATTTTAAAATTTATATTGTTTGAGCGAGTAAACAGGAACATTTTTTGTAAAATTGATATTTTCCTGTTTACTCGCTTAATAGTTATTTATTCCTACTAAGTAAAAGGACAAATTAAATTGACAATAAATTTATGTTTGAATATAGTATTAACTATCTGATTTTAAATTAAATACAGATAACAGATATACCGTTAACTAATAACGTCCTTTTACTTATTAGTACATTCAATTAGTTACTGCACCCAAATATTGAATAAAAAACCAAGTAATTATGGCAATAACACTTTATCAATTACATGTATTACTCCGTTAGTTGCTAATACATTAGCTGCCGTAATATTTGAATTACCGCTAGTTTTACCTACCACTTTAGCACCATTCGTTAAATCAAATCTAATGTTCGCTGTGTTTACAGTAGCTACTTCGCCAGATACGTTTGGCAAATCAGTTGAAAATACTCTGCCTCCCACCACATGATATAATAACACATCAGTTAGTAATTTTTTGTTTGCGGGGTCTAATAATGTGGCTTTCGGAATTGTTTTGTACAACTCATTAAATGCTGCATTGGTTGGAGCAAAAACGGTAAGTCCTGTGGTTGAAGCGTCTGTCAAAGCTTTAGCTACCGCCGGATCTGCTGCAAGTACCAACGAAGTAAGTTCTGAAAAATCAGCTGTAGTCGTTGCTATTTGTACAAGGCTTTTTGACGGCGGTACAATAACGTTATCTATTATATGTATTACTCCGTTGGTAGCATCTATATTCGTACTGATGACTTTAATGTTGCCATTAATAAATACACCTGATGGATTAACTGAAAAATAAATGTTGTTTGCTGTGTTTAAAGTATTACCTGTACCACTTTTTACATCAGCAGCTAAAACTTTACCACTCAACACATGTGAAGTTAATATTGGGGTAAGTGCTTCTTTACTCAAACCATCTAAACTGGTAATACCTGCTTTTCCAAAAGCTGCATTATTTGGGGCAAAAACAGTGAAAGGACCATTACCTTGCAGGGCTGTTACTAGTTCAGCTTTTGTGAGTGCTGCTGTAAGTGTGGAAAACTGAACATCCGCAACCGCTACATCCACAATAGTTTTAGGGGGGTCAACATTGTTGTCTTTATCACACGAAGAAACGCCTAATGAGGCAAGCAAAAGTAGAATAGGTAAAATGATTTTTTTAGTAGCTTTCATTATTATTATTATTTGTACAAGCACCCATGCTCTTGTGTTGTTTAGAATTAATAATGTCACCATGGGAGTAACATTTTTTCAAGAATTGCAAGTCTTGACTATAGAACTACTCAAAAATGATTTTGTTTAATACTTTATTGAAATAATTAAACAAAACTTGCATTTTTAAGACATATATTACTGATTTCTCGATTAAAGGGACTTTTTACTAGACAAAAAACATCATTAAAAAACTTGAAAGCTCCATGCTTGAAGACTTATATTGTGCATGATTTCTAAAAATCTAGTGAGCTTTTTACTCTTTTAGATTTTAAGTTGATGAAAGTCAGTTATAATTCATTCTTAACATCTTTCTTTTGATTAGACTCTCAAAACGAAAGTTTCAGCATTTACTAATTATCATAAATTGCCTTGTGCAGGAAAAACAAACAGAAAGTTTTTGGTAGTACAACGCTAACTACTGGTTTCAGCAATTAAATAGTTCTGATAAGGAAGGGTTTATCACAAAGTCCTGGGAATCAGCCTAAAAATAAATCTGCCTTTAGCAAAGATTTTGTTTATAAGTCAATTCAAAATGCTACTGATGCTACTTCTCACCGGTGAAGTCATTCTCTCAGCATTTCTTGGCAACACTTCCTATCTATTCTTTATTCTTTTTATCGCATTGTTCACAGGCTTCCTTAGTTTTTTTCAAGAACAAAATACAGGTCGTGTTGTAGAAAAACTTCAATCAATGTTGTATTTGAAAGCTCCAGTTTTAAGGGATAACAAACCATAGAAATTATATCAAAAAAGTGGCTGCGATATTATCGTTTTAAATGCTGGAGATATGTTACCTGCTGATTATATCATTAGTTGCCTTTGGGAAGTGACAAATATTGTTAGGGGTAACGCCAAAGCTTTGATCATTCAAATAGGCGATAAAACTATTTTTGGTAATATTTCTAAGAGTGCGGCGAGTACAATTGAAACTACATTTGAAAAAGGCATAAAAGATTTTGGATATTCCCTAATGAAAATACCATTGGTACTCGCCATTGTTATGCTGGTTATTAATTTGCTAAGTGACAAAGCTACGTCAGTGTGTATGTTGCATGGCGAAAATACAGCATATTTTAAAATTCATAACTCATAATTCATTCCTATCTCCCACAAATCCTCTTATAATCACAATATTGGCATTTGTCTTGGTCTTTGGTTTTTTCAAAAGGTTTTTCGGGATTGAGTAACTCGCTGACAAATTGTTGTAAGTACTTTTCGGAATCTGCTACAAAGTCCATCGCTGTTTCGCCTGCATTAAAGGCAATTTTTTGTTCTAATAAACCTGCATCAATATTTCTGAATGAATAAATACCTGCACTTACTTCATTATCAATTTCGGGCAATTTCGTTCCTCTGATACTCAAGCCTTTGCTTGAAAGCATTTGTTTCAATACCATGTATTTATACAACCAAAGTTGTCTGAATTTATCTTTATCCGTATCGCCCAATAGTTTTTCTTCCAAATCTTCTGGCTTCATGCTCAGTTCTTTGGCTTCCACTTTACCCGTTTTATAGTCAATTACTCTGATTTTATTGCCCGATACTCTATCCAATCGGTCAATCCTACCCGCAATTTTCACAGGTAATACTTTGTCATTTACTTTTGCATTAAAAGTAACTTTCAACGTTTTTTCTACATCCAATAATTCAATCGGGAAAACCTCATTTTCCAATTGGTAATTGATAAATTTCTTAACAATCGTTTCCCCAATTTGGTAAAGAATAAAGTTCATTCCATCATCTGCTTTCAAACCTTGATTGGTCTGGAGAAAGGCTTCTTTCAGATAAGTATCAATGTTTTCGAGTATTGTTTGTAAATCTTCTTTCTCTACTTTACTTCCTTTTTCTACAAAGGTTTTGTCGATATTTTCAAAAGTTTTATGAATCCAATTCCCAAAAGTGTCAACACCGATTTTCTCTTCTACTTCCTCTTCCTGTGCGATTCCTGCAATGCGTGTAAAATAATATTTGAGCGAACAATCCAAAAACTGATTCATCTGAGAAGGAAATATTCCTTTTTCCGTAATTTCTTGTTCGATAAATGCCAAAATATCGGCTGTTTTTTGAATCAACAAAGGTGTTTCTTCTTTATCCTCAGTTTCCTCCAAACCAATAAATTTCACATTCGGATAAGTAATGTCAAGGTTAGGATTTAGCTTGGATAATTCATGTTCAATCTGCAAAATAAAGCGACTTTTCTCACCAGCTCCATAAGTATCCGAAGGCAAAACGTGAACAAGTACTACTTCTTTAGCACGCTGCATGAGCCTAAAAAAGTGATAAGCCATTACGGCATCGGCGTGATTGTGGGTTGGTAAATTAAATTGTGGGTCGCTGAGAGCATCAAAAGGAATTAAAGTATTTTGTCTTTTGCCTTGCGGTAGTGTTTTTTCATTGACCGACAAAATGATTACTTTTTCAAAATCAAGGGTACGGGTTTCCAACATTCCCATGATTTGTAAACTTTCATCCGTTTCAGATTCAAAAGGAATTTTGGTTTGTTTAATCAATTCATACAAGAAAGTTTTGAAACTTCGGATACTTACCGTGTCGCCACGTTCATCCAGAATTACTTCCATTCTTTGTAAAATCAAGTAAAATTGATAGAGATATTCCGTCTCAATAGCATCTTGATTTTCTTTGTAAACTTCTCTTAATAAGTCGATTAACTCATAAAAACACTTGACCGCATTTTTGGGTTTGTTGTACCAATGTTTAAAAATACTTTCAAAAAGAGGTTCATATTCTCCAATTTCTAAAAGCTCTTTTGAGCTAAGAAAAACACGATTTCTTTCCGTGATTTCATGGAGGGTTTTTCGGATGGGGTTTTCTTTCGGTTCGTTTTGTTCCGCTTTAAACCGTATCAACTCATACCTCCTCAAAAATGGATGATTCAGTACTCTTACAATTTGTCGATGCGAGAATTTTGGAATTTTTACCGTTCCGCCATCTTCTGTTTTGAATTCTACTAAGTTCTTCTGCAACTCAAAAAGAGCATCAACCAACGTAAAAAGCATAGAATTTCGCAAAGAAAGCCCCATCGTGACGTTAAAATCTTTGACTGATTCATCTAAAGAATTCATCACAGGTACTAATAAATTCTCGTCACCCAAAACGATTGCCGTTTGCGATTTAGGAATTGTTGCGTCTATTTTTGAAGTATTTTCCCAATCCTTAAAAATATGTCCTGCTACTTTCGCCTGTACACTGGCATTGGCAACGCCAATAATCTGAATCTTCTTTTTACCTTTTAATAATTCATCCGACTGCCATTTCCACTCTTCATTGAAAAGAGGAGTAATACCATTTTTCTCATCGCCATTTTTATAATAACGCAACCAGTTTCCTGCTTTCTGGTCTTTGTTGTAGAGATAATAAGCGTCTGAATCCCAAAGGGTTTCGGCAAAGCCTTTCCTTTTTAGTAAAGTACGAATGATTTTTTCTTCGGCATCACTCAAGGCATTAAAGCCCACGAAGTAATACTTTGTATGACGCTCTTTGCTTAAAATATATTTTTCGACATTTTCGGCTAATTCTCGATAAGCCATGCCACGGTAATGCAAACCTTTGTCTGCCAAACGCTGCCGAAGGTTTTGATAAACCGTAAAAATATTCTCGAAAAGTTTGAAGTAACGGTCGGTGCGGTCGGTTTGTAGTTTTCTATCTCTTTGCGACTCTCCCAATTGCATTTGCCAACGTTCAATCGCTTTGGCTTCCGACATATAAGCAAACAAAGCTTTGGCATCTACTAAATATTGGTCGATTTTATCAAAATCGTTCAGCAATGTACTTGCCCAAGTCATGAATCTTTCAAAGACAACATTCGGGTCAATTTCCTTAAAAACATCGTACAATTCAAACAACAAAGCCACTTGGTCGATTTGGCGAACGCCCGTCATGGTATTCACAAAATCGTCGATTGCCAGTACATCGGGAGCTAAAAAAGGCTTATCAGAAAGCTTCGCCAAAGCATCTTTGAAATACAAAACCCCACGTCGAGAAGGAATCACGATACAAACCCGACTAAGCTGATTGAGGGAATGTTGTTTAAAAATATATTCAGCGGCTTGGTCGAGGAAAGTTTGCATGAGTTTGATTTGAAAGTTTGGAAATTTGAAGATTTGAAGATTTATCAAACTTCATTTTTTGTAGATAAATATAAATGTGAAGTATGAATTATTAATTATGAAATGTAGTTCATTAAGCTGACAAAAAATAAAATTGCTTGAATAAATTAAACTTTGTAGTGGCAACCCTTGCGGTTGCTCGACGCTGAACGGCAACCGCAAGGGTTGCCGCTACAATATGTAAAAAGAGAATTCCTAAAATCTCTTAAACGGTTATTCTGTAATGAAGTTTAACAATCTCTAAAATTCCAAAAGTCTCTAAAACTCTTGCTTCTTCTATCTAAAATCTTTATTCTTAAAGTCTTAAAGTCCAAAATCCTAAAGTCCTCAATTCAATGTACCCTATCCCCTCTCATTTCCAAATTTTTCATAATATTTGCTTCCATTTCCAGCCATTCATTCCAACGTTGTTTCACGTAAGTTTCAGGCAAGTACTCTTTCGCAAGGTCGATAAAATTGACGTAATGTCCAGCTTCCGAAATCATCAATTCATGGTAAAATTCTCTTAAACTTTCATCCGAAATTTCTAAAGAAAGTAATCTAAAACGTTCGCAACTACGGGCTTCAATCAGGGCATTCATAAATAACCTTTCACCCAATTGTTCTTCACGAGAACCACCACGTTTCATTCCCTCGTACAACTGATGCACATATAAATCTTTACGAGGATTCCCCAACGCCAAGCCACGTTTATCCAATTCTTTAATTACCATTCTAAAATGCGCCCATTCTTCCGAAACCACAGGCATCAATACTTCTCTGAGTTTTTCTTTTTCAGGAAACTGAATAATTAACGAAATGCAAGACGAAGCTGCTTTTTGTTCGCAATAAGCATGGTCAATCAAGATTTCTTCAATATTTTTTTCGGCAATATTTACCCAACGTGGGTCTGTTGGGAGTTTTAAACCTAACATCGTTTTTGTAGCGTATTGTTTTTGTTCGTTGGTCATATATTTTGGCTTTAGGCGATAGGCTGTAAGCTTTAGGCTATCGGACTTTTTAGCTACTACTATCAGCCAGTCGTCAGTAATCAGCCTTTAATTTTACTTTTTGTCTCTTCTTATCTTTAAAAATTTACCCGTTGATTTCGGAGATTTTTAGTCCTAAAATCTTATCTCTTGCTTCTTGGCTCTTTTGTCTTGCGTCTAAAAACCCTAAAGTCTTCAAGTCTAAAAATTAATCAAAAAGCAACCATTGTAAGCCAAAGCCAAATGTTTTGCCCATTCCTAAAAAGCCTGGAGCGGCGTAATATCCATTTCCTAAAATTCCTTGAGCTACATTGGCAAATTTGAAAAATAAACGCACTCTGTTGATACGCATATCGGCGAAAGCATCCGCTTGCAAATAACCATTTATCATTTGTCTATCTTGCAAATGAAATTGTTGAATGGCTGGCATATAAGCATCGGCATAATAATTTGATTTATAATGAAGCTCCAAACCTGTTTGGATAAAGAGCTTTTTCTTATACAATAAATCAAAAGCTAGACGAGTACTAGCAAATATCTTTGGAATTCTGATTAAATCTGGTCCAGTTGTCGTTGTCAAGTACAATTGGGAAATGGTAGAAAATACTCCTTTTCGGAAGTCCATTCCCAAACCAGCCCTAAAAATAGCAATATCTTCTGTTGCCTGTTTTACAAAAGACAAGGTATCGTAATAAATATAACTGTTGATTAAATTAATATCTACACTTGGTCGAAGCGTCAATTTTCCAAACTTAGGACTTGCCGAAGCATAAGCATGATAAGTTTGCATATTGTTACTGATACCACGGTCAGTCACGAAAGCTGTAGTATTTTTATCCCAACGAAAACCATCATTAAACGTAACTTGCTGTACCAAAGTTGGCGAAGTGGACATGGCTTTTCCGCCAATATTTAGCCATTTTCCTTGAAATTCTACATTCAATTTAAAATCACTTCCTGTTAATAAATACTCCAATTCTGCAAAAGCCCTAGTACTGTCTTTGAAGTATTGGTTCAGCCAAACGCCCAAAAAGTTTTCATTTCTGCTAATACTATAATTGTACAATGGATTGGTAAATCCAAAGAAACGCTGGCGTAAATGCAAACGATAATTAAAACCTCTGTAAAATCCTTTTATTCCCGATTTATGTTCAAAAATACTGTATTGACTTTCGTTATAGAGTGAATCTAACTTCATTTTAGCCGTCACTGCGGCATCTGTGGTGTAACGAGAAGCTTTGCCTAAAGTATCATAAGCAATTGGGTAAAATCCGTTCGTCCAATTCGCAACATAATCTGGATCTCTGAATTGCACTTTTCTGGTTTGATAATCAAGTACTTGATACACCTGAAAAGCTTTATATCCAACATACTCATGATAAAGATGAAGATTATAAAATTTATCTCTGGTAGCAGCATTATTCAAAATAGCGGCATTATTACCTTGTTGAAGTATCAAATCATAGCTTCTACCTTGTGGTAAAACACCACCTTCGTCGTTTGAATTATGGTCTGATAAATTGGCATAAGCCAACAATTGATACTTTTTGTTTTTGGTTTGGTAATTGGTATGAATCATAAAATCCCAATGACCCAAGGCATTTTTATTGGTCGAAGTAGAACTCGTTACCAATTGTTTGTTAGTCACAATTCTTTGTAGATTGACACTAAAATTCCACAAAGAATCAACATTTCGGCTAAATTCAAATTGCAATAAATCTTGCGTATTTCCGCCAGTTACATAAACCAAATTGGTAAAAGGCGAACGAGTATTAAAATACCGCACTTGACTTGGTTTGAAAGAATAAAGTGAATACGCATCATAGCCAAGCATCGTTCCGATTTGTTCGGGTGCTTGAAAGAAGATTGGACGAATGGCTGTACCAATATTCCCTAAATCTTGGTACATATTTCTGTAACGTTGAACAAAATTAAAATTATGTCCTTCGCCAATTGTCGTATCAATCGTATAAAGCTTTTTCCGATTATTAAAAACGTCTTCTTCTAAAAAGTACTTGGTAGAAGTTGGGCCATAAATAACTTTTGTTGAGTCATCTACGCCTGCTCTTCCTGTAGTACTTTTAGCTTTATCTGTTGTTTTTCCTTGTGGAAAATTATTGTTTGACTGCGTTCCTGTACCAAAACCAGAAGTAGGAAACTGAGCCAATAAGACTTCCGAAATAAGAAGCCCTAAAAATGTTAGGATATATCTTTTGAAATTCACGATGCAAAATTAAATAAAAAAGGCGAAAGAGGGTCAAACGGATTTGGCTTGAAATGACTCAAAAAACATAAAAGTCTTTTATCTACTAATTTAGGCTTTACTTTTTGATGGTTTACAGTTTTTCAATACTAATTCATTAAATACTTCTCCGCTTTCATTCAGAAAGTAAATTTCGATGGGTAAATAAAACATTGGAATTCCTTCCGATTTTTCACTTTCCAGAAAAATCTGAAATTTAACCATGTCTTTTTCTGTCATCAAAATACTTTTATTTGTTGAAGGAATTTTATGAAAAGTTTCAAGAATAAAGTCCAAATCTTTATCTGTAAAATGATGATGATCTTTATAAATTAAATGTTGTGTTACTTTAAAATGTTGCCGACAATATGTTTCAAAAGTTTCTGGTCTGGCAATTCCCGAAACCAACAATACTGTTTCAGCAAAATCTTTGCTGGAATTTTTATTCATTATTTGTGGAACTCCATAACGAATTCCAGTAAAAAAAATGGGCGTTTCCGCTGACAGGTACGGAGTAATTTTACTCGCAATTTGTTGCTGATCGGTTTTTAGCAAATCATCGGGACATTTACTGACGATTAAAATATCTGCTCTTTTAGCACCATGTCTTCGTTCACGGAGTCTTCCAGCAGGAAAAGTGAAATCTTTATCAATTGGTCGATAAAAATCCATCAAGAGTATATTCAAAGATGGTTTGACAGCACGATGTTGAAAAGCATCGTCTAAAATCACTAAATCTGTTACTGGAAATGTTGAAAAAATAGCATTTAATGCCTCTGCTCTTTTTTCCCCAACCGAAACATTTACTTCGTTTTTATACTTATTATAAAATTGCATGGGTTCGTCTCCAATTGTTTCGGCTGTAGCATTTTTATCAGCCAGAATAAAACCTTTCGTTTTTCGACCATAGCCACGACTTAACGTAACAATGCTAAAATCCTTTTTGAGTAATCGAATTAAATATTCAACGTGTGGACTTTTCCCTGTTCCGCCAACAGTTAAATTACCAACATTGATAATCGGTTTGTCAAAAGTACTCACGCTAAAAAACTGATTATCGTAACAGTAATTTCTAAAATCGGTAACCAAACCATAAAGCCAAGAAAAAGGTAAAAGAAGAAAACGCATATTTTTAGCATTAAGAATAAAATGAGCTGTCAGCAAAATATTAGCTATTGTTCGGATTATGGTTTTATTTTTCTTTAAAATCAAATTCAAAAAATTATTTAATTTCCAGTTTTCACAAAAAATAAAAATTTTACAATGCAAAATTCATAAAGAGTTCTGACTTTTTACTAATTTCAACTCCCTTTTAAGATACTTTAACGGAGTACTTGTCTCACAGAAGATCTTTCCAGAACCATTAATACACAGACAATCAGACGATTAATGTAAAATAATTGCTGAAATTATTTTATTTCGGTATCAATCTTATTGCTAAATTCTTTTAAAAAATTGGGCTTACCAGAAAATGAGTCTTAAAGCTGTCTTTGCAAAATATACGCTAGATTTTAAATTCGAGGCAGGAACGTCTCGAGGTGTGTTGACGCACAAAGATAGTTACTTCATTAAGATTTTTGACTCTGACAACCCTACGGTTTTCGGCTTAGGTGAGTGTGCCCCACTGAAAGGACTCAGTATTGACGACCGCCCAGATTTTGAATTACAGCTTTTAGGTATCTGCGAAAACTTCAATACGCTTGAATTAGAAGTTTATCCTTGGAACCTAAACATCATTCTTGAACAAGTACTAGAAAAATCTTTCCCATCTGTCGTTTTCGGTTTTGAAACCGCCATGCTTGATTTGATGAACGGTGGAAAACGAAAAGTTTTCAACAATGCTTTTGCCAAAGCTGAACGCCAAATTGACATCAATGGATTGGTTTGGATGGGAAGTAAAGATTTTATGCTTCGCCAAATTGACCAAAAGTTGGAAGCTGGCTATCATACCATCAAAATAAAAGTTGGTGCAATAGACTTTGATAAAGAGTGTGAATTATTAGAATATATCCGAAAACGCTACACGCCACAACAAGTTACGTTAAGGGTAGATGCCAACGGAGCCTTTTCGATTGATGAAGTATTACCAAAACTTCAACGACTTTCTCAATATCAATTGCATTCAATTGAACAGCCTATTCGCCAAGGAAATGAGGATTTGATGGCAGAACTTTGCAAGGTTACGCCTATTCCAATTGCCTTGGATGAAGAACTCATTGGCGTTCGTGAATACACTGAAAAATATAAATTGCTAAAAAAAATAATGCCTCAGTACATTATTTTGAAACCTACTTTAGTTGGCGGTTTTCAACAATGTAGAGAATGGATTGAAAATGCCAATCGTTTAAAAATTGGTTGGTGGCTTACTTCAGCTTTAGAATCGAACGTTGGTTTGAATGCCATCACACAATTTACGGCTGAATTCAACAATCCATTGCCGCAAGGACTAGGAACTGGACAACTTTACCATAATAATATCGCTTCGCCATTAGAAATTAGTGATGGAAAAATTTTACATAATCCACAACAAGCTTGGGATTTAGCTCCCTTGAGCTTCTTAATTTAGGATTTTAAAAAGATAAATTTTTGCCGATAAATTTGAGATTCAACGCAGGACTTTGCAATTTTGTATCATATATCAATTACAAAATTTAATTCAATGAATATTCAGGAACTTGATAAAGAACTTCTTTCTTTGTTTGAAAAACGAATCGCTCTTAGCCAAATGGGTTACGACCATCGTGATTATGATGATGTAGAAGAAGCACTTCACGATTTAGAAGATGATTTTAATGATAAATACGGCGACTTTTTAGAAAGTATTCTTCAAGAAATTCACAAAGAATATTGTCCAGAGTCTGATGTACTTTTACCAACAGCTTATTTAGCTCGCTCTTTCAAAGAAACTAGCGATGGTGGTATTGAAGTAGGTGCTGATGCTGGTGTTGAAGTAGAATTAGAAGAAAATCCAATTGCCAATGCAAGATTGATGCTTTTACCAAGCCCTACTAGAATTGTTTTAGTGGTTGGTAAAAAGAAAAAAATTGTATGGTCAGCAGATGCTGAGTAATATCTTCGGAGCTATCAATTGAATTTTTCTACCAAAGCATGTACTTTAGTTGAATAATGAAACAAAAAGGTCTCTGCGAAAGATGTTGCGGAGACCTTTCTGGTTTGAAAATACCAAAAACCCATTTAAGCAAATTATTAATTTTACGAACATCCTATCAATACCTTAAATTGCCATAATAAATACAAAGATTAAATGGAAAGTAAGTTTAGTGCCAATCTCAGAATTCTGAGAAAAAGAAATAAGTTGACGTTAGAAGCATTAGGCAAGATACTGGATGTAAGTAAAAGTGCTTTGTCTGATTATGAAAATGGGCATACTTTCCCTTCTTTGGATGTTTGTGATGCGATTTGTAATTACTTCGGAATCAATTTAGATAATTTACAGAAACTAGATTTTTCTGTGATTTCGGTTGAAGAGCTACAACAAAATCAACAAATTAAAGTTGAAACACCAAAAGATAATATTAACGATTTTAGTAATCCTTACAAGCAATTAGAATTTCATAACAAATTACTTCACCAACAAATAGAAGGTTTGGGAATTCAATTGCAATTGCTAAAACAATTGCTTGAAAGTAAAGTTTCAGAAATAAAATCTTTACAAATTCAAATCAAATTACTCGAAGAAAAAATTCGTCATCAATAAAAAAGGTTTAGAGTTGCCTCTAAACCCAGTTAATTCCCTTCTTTAAAAGACTTAAGGTTTTCTCTTCTTCCGAACCCTTCTCAGCTTTATAATCATAAACCCATTGTGCCATTGGCGGCATCGACATCAAGATTGATTCTGTTCGCCCATTGGTTTCAAGCCCAAACTTCGTTCCTCTGTCATGCACTAAATTAAATTCAACGTAACGTCCACGGCGTAACATTTGGAATGTTTTTTCATTTTCAGTAAACGGTAAATCTTTATTCTTTTGCATGAAATGTGTATAAATCGGTGCAAAAGACTCTCCGATAGCTTTTACAAAGCCAAATAAATCTTGTTTATTGCGTGATTCACTAGGTTTTTGATAATCAAAAAATATTCCACCAATCCCACGAGTTTCATTCCTATGTGTATTGAAAAAGTAATCATCAGCCCAATTTCTAAATTTAGGGTAATAACTTTCATCGTGTTGGTCACAAACAGATTTCAAGTATTGATGAAACCAAACTGCGTCTTCTTCAACAACATAATGTGGCGTAAGGTCTATACCACCACCAAACCAATACGTTCCGTTAGACATCTCGAAATACCTCACATTCATGTGAATAATGGGTACTTTAGGGCTGTTTGGATGCAAAACGATAGATACTCCCGTTGCAAAAAAATCAACCTTTTCAGTTAAGCCCATTGAGGCTAACATTTTTTCATGTAAATCTCCCCAAACAGCAGAAAACATTACTCCTCCTTTTTCGATAACATTTCCGTTTTGGATAACTCTACTTCTTCCGCCACCGCCGCCTTCACGTTGCCAAACATCCTCATGAAAAGTTGCTTTTCCATCGGCATTTTCTAAGGCAGTACAAATCTGATTTTGCAGTTCTTTGAAGTATTCCGAGATGCTTTCTTTAGTCATAACTTTATAATTTATTTAAAAGAGCATCCAAATATCCTTTAGATGCTCTTGTTATTTTTCCGATGAATTAATTTCCTCTACCCGATGAATCAGGTCTTGCTTCATTTGGTGACCTTACAGGTGCGAGCGAATCCGACCTAACATAATTACTATCCGAATTAGTTGAATCATTTACAGCCGCAAATCTTACTGTACAATTAAAAGTCTTAGTAATTCGCTTTGGATCTAATTTTTCAAAAGGTACAGGATGATAGCCTTCAAGACTTGGGTCTTTAATAACTTTAGACATATATCGGCCAAAAAGTGGCAATGCCGTTTTAGAACCTTCGCCATAAGCCCCACTCCTAAAGTGGATAGAGCGGTCATCACCACCAACCCAAGTACCTGTCACTAAATTACTGGTTAAACCCATATACCAACCATCTGAATGATTAGACGTTGTTCCTGTTTTTCCTGCGAAACGAGATTTGTAGCGGTCTTTCCCAGCAAATAAATCTTTGAACGACCAAAGATTTTGTGAAGTACCACCTTGTTCTTCCAAACCACCTTCTAGCATGTATCTCATTAACTGAGCAGATTCTTTTCTAATGGCTTGATGGCGTTCTGGCTCAAAAGTATGAATCGTATTTCCATTTCTATCTTGAATTTCAACGACCAACATTGGCTGTGTATAAATTCCTTCATTCAAGAAACATCCATAAGCACCCACCATCTCGAATAAAGTAACATCATTTGAACCTAACCCAATGGATGGAACAGCCGCCAATGGACTTTTAATCCCCATTTTATGAGCATAATAAACCACAGAATCGGGACCGACTTCATTCGTTAGCCAAGCTGCACAAGAGTTAATAGAACGAGCCATCGCCCTTCGTAGCGACATAGAAGTATAAGTAAATCGCCCATCGGCATTGTGTGGACGCCAGATTTTCTTCTCGCCTTTTTCTTCTACTTCAATTTCAAAAGGTTCATCTTTAATTTGTGTACATGGCGACATGTCTTTTGGCCCATCAATAGCCGTAGTATAAACAAAAGGTTTGAAAGTAGAACCAGGTTGACGACGTCCTTGATTAACGTGGTCGTATTTAAAATATTGAAAATCTAAACCACCAACCCAAGCTTTAATATGACCAGTAAATGGATCCATACTTATCATTCCAGCTTGTAAAAAACGCTTGTAGTAAACAATAGAATCGTAGGCACTCATCGTCATTTGTTCTTCTCCAGAACCATTTCTTGAATAAACCCACATTTTTCGTTTTACATTTTTCATGTAATGCCAAATGGAATCTGAGTTGTTTTTATACTTTGCTGCCAAAGCTTTGTAATAGCTAGTTCTTTTGGCAACAGTATCGATGAATCCCGGAATTTCATTTCCTTTTTCGTCCGACCAAGGATTTTTCCCAGACCAATGATTATCAAAAGTTTTTTGCAAAGCTCGCATCCCTTCTTGAACAGACGATTCTGCATAAATTTGCATTCTTGAATCGACCGTAGTAATAATTTTCAGTCCATCTCTATATAAATCCAAGTCAACATCACTTGTATCCGCCCATTCTTTTAATGCTTTTGCTACGGCTGTTTTAAAATAATTACTTGAGCCATCGTATGGGGATTCCTCATTGACTTTCAATTTGATTGGTAATTTTGAAAGGGAGTCATAATGAACTCTTGTTAAATAACCATACTTCACCATTTGCGACATAACGGTATTTCTTCTTCTCAAAGATTTATCATAATTCCTTCTAGGATTATAAGTATTGGTTGCTTTTTGCATTCCAACTAATACCGCTGCTTCTTGCACATTTAAACTATCTGGCGAAGTATTAAAGTATGTTTTAGCCGCTACTTTTATACCATAAGAATTACTTCCAAAATCAACGGTATTCAAGTACCATAAAATAATTTCCTCTTTGGTATAATATCTTTCAAGTTTAATTGCCGTTAACCATTCTTTCGTTTTAATAACAAATTTGCCCAAAACTGGCACATAGCCAAATACTCCTTTTTTGGCAACACCTTCTTTTTTACGAGTTTTAAAAAGGTTTTTGGCTAATTGTTGCGTAATTGTACTTCCGCCACCACGTTCACTTGCCCCAGTAACAATTCCAGCCACTACACCAAAAATAGCCCTAAAGTCAATTCCTGAATGTTGATAGAAACGTGCATCCTCTGTAGCGACTAATGCTTTTACCAAAAAAGGAGAAAGGTCTTTATAGTTTTTAATTGGTGTACGATTCTCTTGAAAAAACTTACCCATCAAAACGCCATCCTCTGAATAAATCTCTGATGATTGAGAAAGCTTAGGGTTTTGCAATTCTCCTACCGAAGGCATTTCGCCAGTTAACCACAAAAAGTTGGTTTGGATACAAAAAATATAGAAAACTCCAGCCAATACTGTCCATGCAAATGATTTCCAAAGTGTTCGTATCGGTTTATAATAAGCAGATTCTTTATCAAAACTTTGACTAATTTTTTGTTTTGTATTTGAAAAATAAGCCTTTATACTATCGAGGCGCTTATAAAGTATTTGTACTTGTTCTTCACCCAATATTATTACCAACAATTTATCTATTTGAAGCCAAAGCAAATGCAGAGAATTCAACAGTGCTGTTTGAATAATAACACTAAGATTTTGAATGAGTTGTTTTATCTTGTTCATCGTGTACTTATTTATCAAACTAAAATAGGCGACAATTTACGACAAAAGTTTTAGATTAAGGAGTGAAACAAGATAGAAAATTGAAAGCTTTATCATTAAAAATGGATTCCTAAGTCTGTTTTTTGAGATTTACTTGATGAATCAATTTGATAATATTTTGTTGATTATTTTTTTACATAAATTAAAGCCCTAAGTTACTTGACAGGTGTTTTTCTGTAGGTACTTATTCATCGTCAAAAACTAGATTAAGATTACGATACATTTCAGAACCAAAAAGAGATAATTCAAAAAAAACAAACTCAAAAAGCTCTTGAACGTCATTTAAAATAGTTATTCAAAAAAAAATGATACTTTTTTTTCAGATTAACTCCTTAATAATCAGCCAGACTTACATTCATTAATATTTTTTTTGATATTTTTTTTGCGTAAAAGTTGCACAAAAAGAAAGAAAGCACTAATTTTGCATCATCAAAAACGAAGAGAGTTGGCAGAGTGGTCGATTGCGGCAGTCTTGAAAACTGTTGACTGTAACAGGTCCGGGGGTTCGAATCCCTCACTCTCTACATCCACAGAAAATATTCTTTTTCTCCTAAGAAATCCTACCACCCAAACGGTAGGATTTTTTGCTTTTAAGCCATTCAAAGCAATATTCCCATCCCAAAATTCAAAATATCATTTTCAAATGCTTGTACAAACACCTTTCAAGTTGGTGGCACTTTTGGTGGCACTAAAGTTTTGACTGGTGGCACTTGATGAAAGAAAAATATTTTCACAAAAAGCTTCGGTGCTTAATTTAATAGTTTCTTAATATTTGAGAATTAAACTACATAAAATTAATCACCGATGAGTCAAAAAAAATACTTGGACACCGTATGGAAATACTGTTTATCCGCCACAGATGTAAAGATGTTAATTTTTCAAAAATCTACACGAAAATTTCTTACAATGGAGAAAGGTTAGAATTAGGTTCAACAAACATCAAAATTGCTACAGAAGATTGGGATATTGAGAAAAAGAGAGTAAGAAGTAATGCTCCTAATGCCTCAATTAAAAATGAAATATTAGCAACAATCGAATCAGACATTTTTATTGCTTACAACGATTTGTTACGAAAGAAAAAAAGCTTTAATGTTAAAATGCTCAAAGAGGCTATTTTAAAGGTGGGTGAAAATGAAGTTGATTTAAAAGAGCCTTCATTTATAGAAGTATTCGATATGTTTCTAATTGCAATCAAAGAACCTGACCCATTGGAGCAAAGAGAAGAATTGAGCAAAGGCACTTTAACAAAGTATAAAAATGTTAGAGATAGTTTACTGAATTTCTTTATTTATGAAAAACAATTAAACCTAAAAATCAGTGAATTTGATGTAAATAAGTTGAGGAAGTTCAGAAGCTGGATGAAAAACATCCAAGCCTTTGCACCACTAACTGTACACAAAAGATGCCAAGTGGTTAAACAAGTTGCCAAATGGGGTTTCAAAAACTTAAAGCAATGCCACCATACTCCAATTTATGATATAATGTTTAAAGAACCCGAACCAGATGAAAATATCTTTTTAACTCAAGACCAGTTTGAGATTTTGAAAAATCATAAATTTCGGACAAAGGCTAAGCAAGAAGTAGCAGATGTATTTGTACTTTATTGTAGGACTGGATTCCATTATGCCGACCTTAAAGAAATTATCAAAAACACACAAAATGATTCAAATATTAATAAAGCTGAGAGAAAAGGTATTGATGGAGAAAAGTGGTTATTCAAAGCTCGTGTAAAAACAACTGTTACAGCTAAAGTACCATACTTTCAGGAAGTACACGAAATAATTGAAAAGTATGGTGGTTGGCAAAATATCCCAATAAAATCAAATGCAAAAATGAACGATACTTTAAAACTAATTGCAGATGAATTAGGGTTTCCTGAAGAGTTAATTTTGAAAATCTCTGTTAAAGCAGGACGTAAAACACTATCAGACTGGCTTTTGAACGTTAAGGGTTGGACTAATGAGGCTTTAATGGTTTTATTAGGGATTAAGAACGAAAAGTATGTAAAAAGATATGCAAAACCAGATGAAAGAAGAGTGATTCTTGAAATGAAAAGAAACAATCAATAAACAAAACAGGTAATTTTACGCTAAAATATTTATATAAATCAAAATACTTTTACAACATTTTTTACCCTTAAATATAAAACTTAAATGAAAAAGTCAATTATAGTCCTAAGTTCAATTATTGCACTGTTTATATCATCTTGTTCTTCAGTAAATCATAACCGAGTAGGTCAGGGTGTTAACACCATCGACCAAGCTGCTAACATCCAAAACCTCAAAAAAGAAGACATCATTGTAGGTAAAAACGTAGAATCTGACAAAACTTACAGTAAAGTTTGGTTTCTTTTTATCCCCTTCGGAGGGAAATCAGAGGAAACAAGAAGAGAACGAGTTTATTTGCAGGCTTGTAAACAAAACCAAGTAGATGGTATATTGCAACCGAAATATGAAACCAAAAGGTTTTTTATACCTCTTATTCTTTTTACTTATGTTAATTACAACACTTCTGTTTTAGGGAAGGGGTATAATATCAAAACTGATAAATAGCAATTCAAATTCATTTAAAAGGAGGTTAGTTTAAGTTTAACCTCCTTTTTCTAAAATACAACCTTTGCTTCCATCAATCTCTCATCAAAGGTTTTAATAATATATCCCAAATCTTTTGCTTCAGGATTTAGCCAATCTTGATAATGCTTTTTTGGAATAATCAGTGGCATTCGCTTTTCAGTTTTTTGATTATTTTTTTGTATCTCAGCAATCAGAGGATTTGCTGGGACTGTAATAATGGCAAACGACCTAATGTAACTACTCTGCTTTTGAGGATTCTTCCAAAAACTCCAAATTCCGCCGATTGCAAAGCAATCTTCATCCTTTAATCTTAATATATAATTGATGCTGTTTTCTTTCTTATTTTCTGTTTTTTTTTCGTAAAATCCGTCAACAATAACTAAGCACCGTCTATTAACAGAATCTTTGTAAGAAGCAAGCTCACTAATTGATTCAGCTCTAGCAATTAGTGTTTTTTTTCTAATAGTTTTTGCTTTTTCAATTGATGCCCAATGAGGTATTAAACCCCAATAAACATTCGCAATTAATCTAGGGTTATCATTCATGATTATTGGAGTTCTTGGATTATCAAATCCATTTACCAATAATTTTGGCTCATACTCTGTACCTTCATAGAATTCAGCCTTAAAGGCTAATTCTAACTTTTCTTTCTTGCTTTCGAGTAATGTATGGTAACACATCTTCTTATTATTTTTATCTGTGAATATAATATTTATTCCATTCGTGGGTCTGCAAGTATTTGTAATTTTTCCATCCATGTAACCTGAATGGAGCAATGTGAAAACTCTTCCATTACTTTACCTTTTAAATGATAAATTCCTGAGCCTTTGAAGGGGAATTTCTCGCAAGACTTTGGAAAGTGGACTGTGTCAAAAAATTCTCCGTTTATATCGGTAAAATAGCCAAAAAACATCCTTTCTCCTTTCTTTGTTCGTGTAGGTTTTAGGGTAACTAAGTAACCTAAAATAGCTACTTGTTTGCCTATAAAAAATGAAAGGTCACTCGCTTTAAAAAAAACTTTTGGAGGATTATAGAGTAGTGAAAAGGGATTTTTTAGCGTAAAGCCTAAAATCTCTAACTCATCATAAGCATCCTCAATTTTACTATTAAAGAGTACTGGAAATTCATAATGTATATCTTCCAATTCAAACAAATCATTGGAAATCGTAAAAACTCTTTTGGTGTTTTGTTTAGCATGAGCTTCCCAAAGTAGCTCCTTCTTTTGATACCCTAAATTACGAAAACTTCCTACACGTATCAACAGAGTAATTTGTTCTAAACCTGCTGGTACTTTTCTACAAAAGTCATCGAAGCTTGTAAAAAAGCCATGTTCTCTTTGTGCTAAAACCCATTCTATGACTTTCATTTCCAAGCTCTTGATATGTACCCAACCTAACCAAATTGTATTTCCTTCAATGCGTGTTAGGTAATTACTTTGATTAATGTCAGGTGCTTCGACGATTGCTCCACAACGCCTTGCTTCGTGGATATAAAACTCTGTACGATAAAATCCACCAAAATTATTAATTACTGCTACCATGAATTCTAAAGGAAAGTAGGTTTTAAGATATAAGCTTTGGTAACTTTCAACCGCATAACTGGCAGAGTGAGCCTTTGAAAATGAATAGCCCGAAAAGCTTTCTATTTGCCTCCAAACTTCTTTTGCCACATCATCATCATAGCCAAAAGCTTTACAGTTTTGAAAGAATTTTTCGACAATCTTTTGAAACTCAGCACGTGAACGATACTTCCCTGACATTGCTCGTCTTAATACGTCTGATTCTGCTAATGTCAGTCCTGCAAAATGATGCGCTACCTTAATTACATCTTCCTGATAAACCATTACGCCATAGGTTTCCTCTAATAAATCCTTCATTTTAGGATGTATGTAAAATGCTTTTGATGGGTCGTGGTGGCGTTCAATATATGCTTTCATCATACCTGAACTCGAAACCCCTGGCCTAATAATTGAACTGGCAGCTACCAAAGTAATGTAGTCTTCACAACGCAACTTCCAAATTAGTTGACGCATTGCTGGCGACTCAATATAAAAACAACCCATCGTTTCATGTGCCTTAACCTGAGCCTTAATAATAGGGTCATCTTTAAAAGCTTGAATGGCATGAATATCGACGTTAATTCTTTGATTTTTAAAGACTATATCTACTGCCTCTTTAATATGCCCAAGCCCTCTTTGACTTAGAATATCAAACTTTGCAAAACCTACATCCTCTGCTACATACATATCAAACTCAGATATAGGAAACCCCTTGGGCATTGGGTTTAATGCCGTATAAAATGAAAGTGGAATTTCGGAAATAAGTATGCCTCCTGCATGAATGCTTAAATAATTGGGGAAATCTTCAATCAACTTTCCATACTTAACGATTAAATGCCCCCATTCTCCTAATTTACTAATATCAATATTGGAACGTGGATTGGCTAATTCATCAATTTCACTTTTTGGCAATCCAAATACTTTCCCTAATTCACGAAAAGCAGAACGCTCTCTGAATGTTACATAAGTAGCAAGAAGACAAACGTATTGAGAACCATACCTTTTGAATACATAATCTATGATTTCATCTCGTTCATCCCATGAAAAATCTATATCGAAATCTGGGGGACTTGTTCGATGTGGATTAATAAAACGCTCAAAGTATAAATCTAAACTTATAGGGTCAACATCGGTAATTCCAATACAATAAGCCACTATTGAGTTTGCCCCAGAACCTCGCCCAACATGAAAATAACCTCGGCTTCTTGCATACTTGATAATGTCCCAAGTAATTAAGAAGTAAGCCCCAAAATTCAACTCAGATATTATTTTCAGTTCTTTTTCAACCCTCTCTTTGGCTAATTTATCATGCTTACCATACCTATAAATTACCCCATCGTATGCTATTTTTTTTAATAGTTGTAAGTCATCTTCTTTACTTGTGGTAAAAACCTGACGATTTTTTATTGGATGAAAATCAAACTCAAAATTACACTGTTCTAAAACTGCATCTGTATTTTGAATGATTCTTGGAAAGTCTATAAAGGTATTTTTTAGGTATTCAGGACTATAAAAAAGCTCTGTTTCTTTTGCTTCAGCCGTCTTTGGTAATTTACTTAATAAGCAATTTTTATCAATGGCTCTGAGTAAGCGATGACAATTAAAACCTTGCTTGTTCAAGAATGTAACAGGTTGCAAAAGCACAAATTTGGATAAATCTTGTTGGTATTTCCAAAGCTGGGAAATATCGTTTATGGGTACTCCAATTAAGTGATTAGCACTTGCTTCTGACTTTCTACTTAATGGGTAAATCACAATAACATTTACAAATTCAGGCATTTTGTGTGGAAAATTCTTTTCACCTAATTTGAAGGTGGAAGCAAATGAGTTTATTTCGGAGAAACCATTTACGTTTTTGGCGATACAAACATAAAGTAGCTCATCATCATTTCTAAACTCAACTCCTACTACAGGTTTTATATCATTTTTTTGACAAAGCTTCACAAAGTCAAATATGCCACTTGTCGTGTTTATGTCCGTCAAAGCCAACGTTTTGATATTCAAAGCAATAGCAGTTTCAATCAATAACTCGATTGAAATAGTGCCATATCGTAAACTAAAAAATGAATGACAATTTAAGTACATTATGAAATCCTCTTATTCTTTTTATCTATCCTCACTGCTCTGCCAATAGCATCATTGCCGTATTTATCTCTAATTCTATCCATCGCATCATATAATGGGACAACTTTGGTGCTATTATCAAATAAATTAAGTTGTTCTAAGGCTCTAACTAGTTTCGTGAATCGAATTCCAATTAGGCGTATTAACAATCGTCGGTCGTAGAGTTTTTGAAAAAGGTCGAGTGAGGCTTTAATTAATACGTGGTCGGCAGAGGTGATAGGAATATTAAGTTGTTTGGTGTGGGTATCAAAATTGGAGTACCTTATTTTAATAGAAATACAACCTGTACAATGACCACTTTTCCGAAGGTCATAACAAAGTTGCTCGGTCATAGTAATAAAAAGGTTATTCAATAGGTTAACGTCAGTAGTATCTTGTTGAAAAGTCATTTCCTTGCTCATTCCCTTTTGCTCGTGATAGGGAACAACAGGAGTAAAATCTATTCCATTCGCACGCTCCCAAAGCGTTTTGCCTATTTTACCAAAGGTTTTTTCTAATAATTTGAGAGGCATTTGGCTCAATGTTCCTACATGAGTTACACCCATATTTCTAAGAGTTTGCGAAGTAACATTTCCAATTAGAGGAATTTTTGAAACTGTTAAAGGAGCTAAATAACTTTTCTCTGTTCCTTGTAATATTTGTATTTGTCGAGCTGGTTTAACTTCATTTGTTGCTACTTTGGAAACAGTTTTATTGGTCGCTAATGCCATTGAGATTGACAAACCTGTTTCTTTGATAATTTTTTGGCGTAATTCTGAGGCAAATTTCCACGTACCAAAAAAACGCTCCATACCAGTCACATCAACATAAAATTCATCAATTGAAGCTTTTTCAACAACAGGAGCATTTTCAGTAATAATGTCAGTCACCATTTTTGAATGTGCTGAATAAGCTTCATAATCGCCTCTCAAAATAATGGCATCTGGACAAAGCTGACGTGCTAATTTCATAGGCATTGCAGAACGAACGCCAAACTTACGAGTCTCATAAGAACAAGCAGAAACAACGCCTCGGTCAGACTGCCCACCCACAATTACTGGTTTCCCTACTAATTGTGAGTCACGCAATCTTTCTACTGCCACGAAAAAGCAATCCAAATCCATGTGTACAATTGCCTTATCGTTCATTAATTTCTTTCTTTATGAATACAAATATTATTCATTTTTAATTGTATTAGCCAACAATATAAATAAAATTATTGTTCAAATATTAAATAATCGCCAAAATGAATAAAAAAAGTATTCAAAATGAGTTAATTCAAATGCCTTAAAATGAGAAAAGCCCATCAATTGATGGGCTTTTTAATGCTTGAGAAAAGTGGTTTCAATACCTAAATGGTTCGATTCAGAATCATTTTTGGGGTTACTAAACTGTTTCAGGAACTTAGGCTGCTGAATAATGCTAAAACAAATTTACGAATCTAATCGGTTACCCAAATTCTTTTGGTATTTAGCTATGACAATATTGTAGTATGAATATTGAAGGAACTCAAAAAGAATATTTGTACTATTATTTGAAAATATTTTAATTAGGACTAAAAATTAAATCAGTTTAGTTAGTTTTTTTATAGATTGGTATAAAGAACCATTTTGTATTTTTGTATTTTTGTATTTTTGAAATATTCTAAATGGTTTCAACATTGAATGACGATAAGTAGGAAGAAAGAGTTAGGAGCATTTTACACTCCTAATTTAGTTACAGATGCACTATGTAACTGGGCAATATTAAATAAATCAGATATTCTTCTTGAACCCAGTTTTGGAGGATGTAATTTTTTGGTATCATCTATTAATAGACTAAAATCTCTTGACTGTAAAAATCCCTTAGAAAATGTCTTTGGCTATGATATTGATAGTGATGCTTTTAGGATACTCAATGAAAAAGGTTTGTCTGGCGACAATTTTTTACATAAGGATTTTCTCAAATCACAACAAAATGACCTCCCGAATAAAGTAACAGCTACTCTTGGAAACCCACCTTTTTTACCAATAAACAAGCTTCCTTTACAGTACCGTCAAGAGGTTTTAGAAAATATAAAATTTAGAACATTAATAATTGATAAGAGGTCAAGCCTGTGGGTTTATTTTATAGTCCATTCCCTACATTTTCTAAAAGAAGATGGTAAAATGGCTTGGATTGTTCCTGATAGTGTATATTTCACAGATTATGGCAAAATATTTCTTGCTGAAATATCAAGTTTGTTTTCATCGGTGAAATTATTGCGTATTAAAGAAAGGTTTTTTTATGAATCAGGCACTCATGAAAAAACTTGTATTTTACTCTGTGAAGGTTTCGAAAAGACCCCTTTGGGGTTGGAAATATTTAATTATGAATCTCTAAATAATGCTCTCGCTGATTTAGCTAAGAATAAGTTTATAAATAGACCTGAACCTACAATTACTAATTTTTCTATCTCAAATAAATTCAAACTCATGAAGCTTGGAGATATATTTGAAGTTCGAATAGGAATAGTTATAGGAGCAACTAAATTACTCACTCTTAAAGTAAAAGATGCTGAAAAAAGCCCTTATTTCCCAGAGTATGTTTACCCTTTAATAACAAAGGGGAAGCAACTTAAAAATATAACAATAAATAAATCTACTCTTTTACAAGTTAAAGATACAGCTTCATACATTATAGATGGCGTTAATTTAGAAAAGAGTAATTATGAATTATATAAATGCTTACTTGAGAGTATTCCCAATGATGTAATTTCTAATGTAACGTTTCAAAAGCGTACTCATCCTTTTGGATATGATGACTTTAGAAATCCTGATGCTTTTCTCACATATTTTGCTCAAAAACTTCCACGTCTAATCGAGAATGAAAACAAAGCCCTAAATTGTTCAAACTCGATTCATAGATTGTATTTAAAAAGTGATTACCTAGAAAGGAGTGATATCATTAGATTTATTGCAATACAAATGTTTTGTAATTTTTTAAGTAATGAAACTCTATCAATTGCTCGAGAATATGGAAATAATATCTTAAAATATGAGCCAAGTGATGCTGTCAAAATTCCAGTACTAATTCCCATTAAATTTCAAAATTCTTTCAAAAAATCCTTAGATATAATTTTTGAAAAGCTAGTATTAAAAATTGAAGCAGGTAAGCTAGATGATGCAAGCAAAATAGCAAAAAAGTTCCTTGATTCATTTCTATTCTAAATATTCAAATTAAGTGTTTTTTTGTTTTTATTGACCATAATGAAAATCTCTAATTAAATATTTTTTATTATGTCTCAAAGAATTCATGTGACTATGTAAGTTATTAAAATATTGTTCGTACAAAAACTTCTCGTTTTTATAAATTAAGTCTCTCCATTCTGGGGCTTCATGGATTTGTACAGCATCATTATTGGTAAATTCACATAAAATCATATCAAGTAATAATGCTAGGTTCATGGGAGCAAAACTTAATCTTGGTATAGAGAGCCAGTTATCTAATTTGGTATCTTCTAAACCATCATCTAACATTTCCTGAGTAGATTTACCTCCATACTGTAAATGAAAAATAGGTACTCTTTGATTGGTAGTAATTTCTGGAAGAGCATAATCAAAATGGAATTTTCTTATTAATTGTTGTTCTTGCTCATCGCAAAGAGCTAGAAAATAAGAGTTGATGCCCTCTTCGCCAATAATGTTTGCTCCTAAAATTACCTTGTGAATTTGTTTTTCCACAACCATATGAAAACTTATGTGAATTTTAAAAGAGTTTTCACTAAAGTCGACACCTTTATAAGAAGAATAACTATTGTATAAGTTCGTGGCTAAATCTTGGAATGATGAATTGAAAAAACCTCTTGCTTGTATATATTCTAGGGTTTTAAATTCATTTTTTTTAAAATCCGTAAAAGGCGGATATTGAGTATTTATTTTCATTGTAAAGGTGCCATTAATCGTATTTCATCAAAATATAATAATTTTTCATAACCTCCATGTAAAATAGTTTCCCTGAGTTTTATGGCCACTGCGACAGAATCTCTTGATTCATCAACAAATGCAACTGTCTCAGGAAATGCTTCTTGTGTGGCATGACATTTTGAATAATCATCTTCAGTGATTCTCTCAAGCAAACGGCCTCTATGGGATGGTAAACCTGGAGAATTTACATTCTCTCCTAGAATGTTTATCAATTCAGACTTCCACCAACGAGGATTTTTATCATTCGAAAAGATGCCAGTATACTTAGCCCTTTCAAAAGTATCCTTTACTTTTTCAAATCCAGTTTCATTTAACCCCAATAAAGTAGCTGCCCATAGTTCATCATACAGAAATCCTGGACGAGACATAAGTGTTTTTCTCACCCAATTAGAAATTTCAATAATTAGTCCACCATCATGAAAGTTTTCTTTTAGATTTTTAGGAATTATTGCTTTTACTTTTTCTTGGTCAATTATTGGACATTTTAAGAGAGTTAAAAGTGAATTTATGCTCTCTGGTTTCTTACGTTTTATTTCATTAAAAGATGTTGCAATAGAATGAATTTCGGCATAATAATTAGAAATATTTTCAATTGGATACATTTCTTCATAAATATTTTTTTCTTGACTATCAACAATACTTGGCTCCATTCCAGTAAAACAAACAATAGGACATTCTTTCCATTGTTGCCTAATAATTGATGCGGCGGAAGACCCTTTTTTTATCAGATTCGTATTTGGTATTGAATCGATTAGATTATGGTCAATGATTATAAGCTCAGGTTCTTCATCTTTCAAAAGATTTTGTATTATTTCGCCTACATCTTGTTTGTTTACGTCAATAAAATCGCACTTTATCTCTAAAGAGGCTGCTAAATTATTCGAGCTTATTATTCTTTCAGGATTATCGTCAATCCAAATAAATTTCATCATTATGCTAATTTAATTTCTAATACTGCCTTCCATTGTTCAAATGGATTAATAAATTTAATACTTCCTTCATGAGCCAAAATTATCTCTTTAACAATTCCAAGTCCAAGCCCACTACCACTACCAACCATAATTGAATCTTCAGGATTTATCTGTTGTTCAAGCTTATTATACAAATTTCCTGTAGGGTCTGATATAAATGGGATAAATACTTCCTCATAATTTGATTCGTCAATTCCCAGACCTGTATCCATTATTAATATCTTATTCAATCCCGATTCACGACTTGCTTGGACATTTATTACCCTTTGGTTTCCCCCAGCAATTACAGATTTGATTGAATTTGATACGGTATTAAGTAAAATCGAATACAATTCAGCTTCTAAAATATTCTTAACCACTAAATTGTTAGGTATATCATTATACCTAATTTCAATATTATATTTTTTTGTAATAAGGTCAAAAACTTTGGCTACCTTAATAACTCTATCTTTAAGAGCAATATTACCAGCTCTAGCTTTTCTATAGTCTACTCCTACCAAAGATGTTAGACCCAATAACTCTTTAAGTCTCTCTTTCAAATTTTCAAATCCATCTGCAATTTTTAGAAGACTCTCTTTACTATTTTCATTGACATCCTTTCTAATATTATTTAAGGAATTTTTACTATCTTCTAATAGTCCCAGTAATGATTTTACTTCATGTGAGAAGATCAATAATAATGTTGAAGTAGAAGCTACTAATCGTAAATGTAAAAGTTCAGCTTTATTAGACTCATTATGTCTTTTTATTACTTCTGTAGCCTTAAGAAAAGATTTTTCAGTTTCAATTCTTTCACCTTCTGGTAATGTCTTTGTAATTAATTGAACTTCTCTTTCAAGGTAGTTTACAGCAGCTTCAACTGCTTTTATAGGTTCTATTTTTCTATGAAGGACGTCTTCAAACTCAAAAAGTGCTTTCTGAGTTTGTAATTGCGATTGCTGTCTAAGGTAGTAATCTCTTAGAATAGTTGACCAATCAATGGCAAACCTAGCAAAAATTTTCAATTCATCTACCGCATCAGAGGCTACAAAACCCTCTCTGTTTAGCTTCATCTCAAACCCTATCGCTTTTTCACCTATTACAACATTTCCCATGTAACTCCTCATTGACATCATGTTTAGTAAAGAACGTGAAGCATCAACACCTTGCAATTTTTGTGCAAAAGCTAATAGCTGGTTTTTAGGAGATGCTTTTCTCAAACCACGGTCTTTATCTATGTCTAACCAATCATCATCACCATATGGATATACCCTAAAGTTTCTAAATCGTACTTGAACACCACCCCATTCAGGTAATATTTTTTCTAAACTGTCTAATGATAATAGAGAAGTATCTCTCATTTGGTCTCTCTTATCAACAAAAATAGCCACCTTTAGACTCACATCATTTAGATGTGTAAGTTTAATATTTGAAATTATTGATTTTTTCCCAAGGCCAAGTGCATTTAAATCACATACTATTTGTTTGTCATCATTTATATAAGCACTCAAAGTTCCCCAGCCAGATTCCATAAAATCTTCACGAATATCTCTTACTCCTCCCTCAAAATCAGGTGCTAAAATTTTAACAGTAAATCCTGGGTCTTCCACATATCCTTCTCGTTTTGTACCAGTATTTGCTGACAAAACAGAAAGTTGTCTTTTTAACCAGTTATAACCTCTAAGGTTCCATTCATCTGCAATTTCTCTAATAATTAATATCGTTCCTGTTGAAGAATTTTGTAATATTTTTGTTTGACCTCTACATTCAATTTTTGTTACATCAGTACCTGGTTCAAACTCTAACCATGGGAAATCAACTTCTGTATATTGTATTTCGTTTTGAAAACCCACAGAACGATTATTCTCGGTACCCGATGTTATTAGTTTTAAATATCCTCCTAAACGTCTACACGAAAATCGCCCAATACCCTTTGCTCCTGTTAAAGGTCTGCCAAAAATAGGTGAAACGGAAACATTCTCTTTGTTATTTGTAGCAATACGCATCCAGTAATCTTGGAGCGTTTTAAAGTTCATACCTTTACCATTATCAATTACATGTATCTCCGATTTCCCTTCTACATTTTGAGTGAAAACGATTTGAACCTCAGTAGCATCAGCATCATAACTATTTTTTACAAGCTCAATCAATGCAAGATGAACAGTTTCTACTAGTTTTTCACCTAGCTCTCTAAGTAAAGCACTGTCAACAGTAAAATTAAGTATTTGCATGTATTTATATTTAACAAAAACACTCTGATATAAAAATCGTTTATTTAACGAAATATATAGTCACTACTAGCAATTAGAAATTGTTCAACATCTAAAGCTTTACGACTACCAAGATTAACCACCACTAACTATCATTTGATTGTTGAATATATTAGAATAAGAATCTACAATTAATATTTATACTAATTACTAAATATCAATGTTGATACTTCCTTTGAACTCTAATCTCATTATAGAAATTGGATAATATTAATTCTCTATGAAACTCCCATCACAAAATATACCTATTATTTTCGTATAACTTTCTAGTTTGTATGTATGGAGAAATATAATTCTTTGTTTAAAATTGAATACATTAGGAATTAAATCATTAAAACAATTTAAACTTTGCTTTTTCATTAATATTTCAACGCAATTTCGCAAATCTATCTACTTCAATTCATATTTTTTAGCGTATAAATACCTGTTTTATCCGCTAAAAAGTATAAATATGCCTAAAAATGAATAAAAAACCAAATGTAGTTTACTTTGGAAAATAGAACGGAATGCCTTGTATAGTTTGGTTAAGCTCATAAATATGGTTTACCAATTTTTTTTCAATAAAGCAATTATTAACCTTAGTAATCGGAATACTGAATACTAATTTCTCAACAACACGAAGCTTCTTTCGAAGTACGCAATCGTTTTAAAGATTGTTTATCAACCATTCTGAACATTCGGAGTTAAAGCCAGTCCAAGCTGCTTCACCTGTCAAAGCTACGACTAACAATTCATCATTCGAATCTATGTATTTTTTTAAGTGATCTTTAATTGTCACTGCTGTTGATGAGGATTTGATTATAAAAGTACTGTCTAAACAGTGCCACCAAGTACCAAGTTTTTTTATCTCATCAATTAAGGTTGTGTAATCTTGACCTGATTTATTTAAATCATAGCCAATTAAGTAGCTTTTTTTCATATATCTATTATTTTTTTTCCTTTTAATGTAAGGCTTTTTCCATCTTGTAACCTTTCTGGTGGATAAAGTCTGATGCACCTCAAGATTCATGAATGTTAATTAAGGCTATTCTGCCGGATATTAAGCCAAATTGAAAAGTAAAGGTTGATACACAGTTTCAGTCTGTCCTGCTTTTGCATATACCTATATAAGAACCAGTACATCTTCGGTCAATTCCTTCGCATTAGTCTAATTTTATCAGGCTCAGCTAAGTTTTTAATTCCTTTATTTATTATGTCAACATTCTCCTTGGGAGTCTTTGATTCCAATAGTTTCCCCTCTCTTTCAACAATCAAGTCTCGTCTTATTTCTTCTGAATTATCTTCAATGTGTCTCCTAAAAATAATATAGTTTTTGTCAGGATTAAAGTCAACTATTTCAATACTGAAATATTGTGGACAGTCACCTCCATTGAAATATCTAATGCCGGTTCGAATTTTTTGAACTCCAGTATAACCTTGATATGTACTTGAGGATTCACTGTAAGAAATAACTGTTGGTAATGTAATCTGTATGCTGTTATCTTGGTAAGTTACTTCCCATACTCCCTGATAGGGATAACGGTCTTCTACAAAGTAGCCTCTATATATCGCCGCAGATGTGCTTAAAATTGTTGATATTGCTACTGTCCACACAGCTTTACTAATCCATTGCGAACGGAATGGTAGGATTGAAGTAACATCAAGAATCCATAAATACATTACACTTGCAAAAGTCCCAACCGAGATAGCTAAAACTATATCTGAGGCCTTTGGTGGATTAAATATCAATCGCATTGAAAACCATAGTGATGGAGTCAGAATGATAGCAAGCATTAATATTAATGCTTGTGTAGCTAAAACGGGAGTTTTGACTATTTGTAGCGTCTCTAATTTTTCCTTTTTTTGTTCAGACATAAAAATGTTATTGAAAAGTTTTATTGCTAAGGATGGTATTGACGAAATAATGAGAATAGTTTCTCATTGCCTCATTTCGTATTGTACCCATTAGATTGAAACAAGTTTTTAACAATACAAAATGCGAATTGTATTTTATGGAGTGAGCCAAAAGTATTCACTTCATTTTGTCTCAAATAAACAGATTTATTAAATTTTAAAAAACAGTGAACATGAGAATAAATCATCATTGTTATTTTATAAAACTATTAATAATAACTAATATTCTTTAGCGTATAAATACCTGATTTATAATTAAAAATGGAATTTTATTCTAATTTATTTCGGTTAAAGTATAAACAAGCACAGAATTTATTTGCATTTTCAAAACAGTTTAGTAATTTTATATCAATAGGTGTAGAACTATTAACTAAATAGCCCGAGGGATTTTCCCACGGGCTATTTTCTTTATATTATTGAAGTGTTGATTTAATTTGATTTGTTAAAATCCAAATTCTGCAGTAACCTGAGTAGTCATTTCAAGAACAGCTTTATTCAAAATATTTTTTATTTCTTCAGGGCTTGGCGGGTCTTGCTGATTATAAGTAATCCCTTTTATTTCAAGGTTTTCTATCACGATTTGGCATTTTGGCCCACTATACACCAATTGCTTTGCTTTCCACTTATTATAAGTTGCTCTAATATTAAAAATGTTAAGGATGCTGCCCATTAGTTCTGATTGTTGTTAAGTTTTGTTTTTAAAATTGCGATATTCAAAAAGTGATTGACCGCTCCTAATTCTCCTCTTAAAGCTACCTGTACTGACAAATCTTCTGAAGTAACAAATTTATGTTCAGTCAAGAGTGTAACAGCCATCAAATACTCAAACAAGGTAGCTTGTTGCGAAACAATTCTACCTTGTAAGAAAGTAATGGTTTTCAATAAATCAGGCTCAAAAGCGATGCTTTCCATAGTTTTATAAGCTGAAAAAATCAACAATTTTATCTGTAAATGATTTTACCTTTCTCGCTCCAGATAAACCTTTACTTTTTTTGGGTCTTGGCTTTGAAATGGCGTAATCATAACCTACTCGCCTAGCAATTGCCTTAAAATCTGCTTTATCTCCAGCCAAAAGATTTTTATAGAATTTATTTTTTGCTCTTAACTGTTTAAGCTCTGCATCATCAGATTTTGCACCAAGCCCCATCTGATTTTTCTGAAGATATTCAGATAATTCCTTTGAAAGCTTATCCTTGAATTTCGAGTTTTGTTTTACCTTGGCAATAAGCTCTTTGTTTTCTTCACGAAGCTGCTCCTTTAAGATTTCATTCTTTTCTAATTGCGATTGCTTTGGTGCTTTTGTCTTGATGACCTTTGAAGGTTTTGATTCATTGGATTTAGTTTCTTGCTTTGCAGGTTTTTGAGCTTTTTGAACTGATGGTCTTGAAGCTTTTGAGTTTGGCGAAACAACAACAGGTTTTTCTACCTCCTTGATTGTTGCCTTTACTGTTTTAACCCATGACTCCAAAGTAGCTTCTGCATCTGGGACAACATCAAAGATTGAAAAATCGGTAAAATTATCTGTATCATCTTTAAGGATTTTGTAGTTTTCCTGCGATACATTGTCAAGTTTTGCCAAGTTTTTGGCATCAAAATTTTTAATGAATTCTTTGTCGTGTGCTTTCATTGATTGGGATTTATTTTAGTGCCATTCTTGCCTCTTCTTGCAACTGCAATCTAAGACGGTATTTGTATTTCTGTTTTGCTGCCGAATTTTCAGCCTTTGGTGTTTTAACCTGATTTTTAGCTACATATTCATTAAGCTTTTGATAATAAAGAGAAATGACAGAGCTTAGGGATGGGTCGTCGTTGGCTTCTTTGAAGTTTGCACTATAAACCTTATCAAAATCCTTTAAAACCGTTGGCAAAGTATTGAAAGGGATATTTGATGATTGTTGGATGTAATTACTTGCTGAAATCATTGTTTTTTATTTTAGTTGAATAAATTTCCCTTCTAAGCCACATTTTTGGAGAATCCTTGCATTCTGTTTACCATAGGCTATTAAAACAGATGGTGAACCAGCACTATCACCTTCAATGCCCTTAACAGTATAAAAATTAAGTCTTCCTTTTATAAAAAAAACTGCATCAGCTTTATTCCAAACTTGTTCAAAAAACATTTTTGTTTCAGTCCTGGCAAAGGTTAAAGCAATAGCATTTTTATGTTTTGAGCACTTTTCAAGCCATTTTGCTGTTTCTGTTCCATAAGGAGGATTACACCAAACTCGTCCTTTCCAAACTTGTAATAAACCATTTTGCTTTTTTGTATAGTGGTTTTTAGCCGTATTCCAAGGGCGTTTAACTGGACTACAAGGATCCAGGTTAAAACTTCCCAAAGCTTCAATAATATAGGGTGGTGTTAGCCATTCATCTATACCTTTATTTCGTTCGAAAGAAGTATCCATTTCTCAAATTTTAGAGAAATTATTAAAGAGAAAAATCTATTATCTATTTGACTGAACTCAATTAGACTGTAATCAACAATAATTGTAAAAAACAAAAAGCCCTTCAATGTAAAATGAAGGGCTTTTTAAAATTGTCGAAAATCTAAATTTGGTTGAGTTTCAATTTATATGACAATAGTTCATTTTTAAAGGTAATGGACCTTGGCAAAGGCTTCCTTAATTCTTTACCATCTGATAAACTGGTATCACTAAATTCATAACCAGTTATTTTAAGATTACGGTCTGAAACCAATAAAGATAAGCTGTAATTTTGTTGAAGAATTTCTAAAAATTTTGGCAAATTATCATCCGTCACAATTGCCTTAAATGCACTCCCTTGTTTTACAAAATCCTTTTCTATTGTAAGTTTTCTAAGAGATGAATCAAGGTAAATTTCACTCATTTTACTTTTGATAGGCAAAATAAAAATGTAACTCCTTACTGAAGATAAAGGACTGTTTTGTATCGTCATACCAATGTTAGTTGTTAAAACTGTACCTTGATAAACACCTCTTAATACTTTCAATCCGTTCCCGATAGGAATTGCAACCATATCATCTGCACTTCCATAAGTTCTTTTGCCATATTCAAAGTATTCTGGCATCAAAATTCCTTTTCGTACCTCACCTGTTTCAGTAGTATATTCAATTAATTTAAGCTTGTATTCATTAAAGGTAGGGCTACCAAAAGCTTGCAATAAATTACCTGTTAAAATATACCTTATAGCTCTCTCAGAATAATTTGCTTTTGAAGCTTCAGTCCATTTTTGGTAAGAATTATTTAAGTCAACTTTTTCAGGACTTCTTGAAATAGATTTAATTCCATTTACCCACTTTAAGCCATCTCCAGTAATATTGAAGGTTCTACTTCTTTTACCAGAAGAGATGGCAAATTTCAATTTGATGTTGCCCGGCGTAAAAGGGTTTTCTTTCTTTTCATTAATTTGAAAACCCGTAAAAATACCCAAAGTATCTCCCTCAGATGGCTTTTCAATGATGTATGGCAGATGTACCACCATACCGATTTTAAACCATTTGAAAATATTTTCGTTGAAATATTTAATTTGTTTATCTACTGATTCAACTTCACTGGTAATTTCTTTTTGTTCATCTATTTTGTATAAATTCAAAGCATTCTCAATCGCTATAAACCGCATTTCAACATTCTCAATTTTTTTGATGTCTTTTTTGCTTGATATTTTATCTCTACGTTCCTTATACTTCTCTTGAATCTCTAAAATTCTCTTTTCTTTAAGGTCAATGAGTTTATCTCTACAAATTTCAGTAAGAGTTATTGCGTATTTTTCAGGACTAAGCCCTTCTAATTGCCTAGTGATGTTTTTTTGAAGCTCGTCTGCTGAATAAGGCTTTTTCAATTCACGAACATCACATCTTTCTACATAAGTAGAAGTACTAAATGGAGATTTACCTCCTTTGCCTTCTACAATGATTTTTCTATCAAGCACTTTTGCTTGCAAATCCACAATTTCAACTTCCAAATCATAATCCCCAGACTCAAGCTTTATTTCGATAGCACTTCTGTATAATTCCAATACATCATTATAAAACTTGTCTTGGTCTGAACATTTCAAAAGAGCTATCCTTCCTGTTACTTTTTGCGCAGCATTTTCTTGTACTTCTGTGTCGGTATCTTTTTCTTTCTTTGGAATCGGATAACCAATTCGGGCATTAATAGCTTTGTTTTCTTCTAAATATTGTGTTACCACTTCGTCACCATACTTATTTAAAAAATCTGCTGATTTCAAAATTGATTCTGAATTACGCTGATTACTAGCAGTGTTGGCGTCGAGTGATTTTAGCTTTTTTTGCAGCATCATCATCAATCTTTTTTCTGCTGGTATAGAACTTGTAACGTAATCATACATTGGTTTTAAAATCTCGCCGGTTCGTTTAATTCTCCCCAATTTTTGAACCTCAGTATTTATATCAAGTTCCGATTGTAATACAATCATCACACGTTGTTTTACTTGGTTTACTGGCACTTTCTTAGTTGGAATAGCATGTGCTGAAGCACCCGTAGAACCGCTTTGATTTATCATCAAAACATCGACTTCGTTGTCATTAAATCTACGGAAAGCATCAGTAGCATTTTCTTTTGGACGTTTCACAATTCGTCCAACCCATCTCAAAGTTTGAGATTCAATTCTACCTAATCCTTTTTTAGGATTATCATTGCCCGTTCTCATTAATTTGGCAGCTTCTGCATTGGTCAACTTTTTTTGCTCCAGCTCAACAGCCAATTTTCTACCTGTTACCTCAGCTACTATATAACCTGCACGCTCTATTCTCATTTTCACCAAGTCAATCGGCGAAAGAACAACACCAGAAGATGTAGTCCTAATCATGTTTTCTATAAACTTGTATTCCGATATCGCATCTTCAGAAAAATTATTAATATCAAATTCCTTGTGTTCTCTTACTCCATTCGATGTAACTTCAGTGTACCTCAAGATTCCCTTTAATCCTTTCAATAAAACAGTAGTAAAATCTGCATTGATAAGGCTATCTTCTTCAAATCCATCTTCTCCACTTTCGTTCGACAAAGATTCAACAAAGCTCCCCATCGTGCTTGAAAAAGCAATGACAGGTTTTTTACCTTGCTTTAATCGCATGATGGCCCTATCTGCTACAGCCTCAGCCTTAATCGCAAATAACAATTGATTGAAAACATTAAATAATTTAGAAAAATATGGGGTTGTGTCGGCACCAGCTCCTTTAGTACCTTTTCTAATGTCAACTTCAGACTGACTTAGAGAAGCTATGTTATCAAGTTCTTTGACTTCTGGAATTATATATTTTTCTTGAAAATCAATGATGGCACGCATTACTTCAGTAACAGCATCAGACTTTTTCTTGTCAGCTCTAGCATTCTCATCAGTACAATAAAATTCTTGATACATCTTTTCAAACTTATCCTTAGTTTTCACCTCATTACCTCCATTTGCTTCAAGAGTAACATAGTTGACCTCAATGCCTTCAAAGTTTCTTTCTCTTCTAATCATTTGCCCTTCTCCGACCAATTGAGAAGAAACAATTTCTTGTAGAGCTACTCCTCCTTTATAAATAGCTTCTGACAACTCCGCTGAGTTTAAATTAGCCTCAGAAATAGATGTTTTGGAAGCATAAATAGGCATATTATCGGGTCTCTTTGCGAAAGTTGCAGACAAAAAGGCAACATAAGCATTCTTTAAAACCATTGATAATGCCATACCTCTAATAGATTCGCCCGAAGCATTGTGTGATTCATCTAAAATCACCAAATTATTTTTAGCAATATTTTTTAAGAAGTTAGCCTTTGGCGAAAGCTCTAAACTACCAGCCACAATTTTATTGCCTGACTGTATTTGTGAGTAGGTAAGCATCACAAGGTCAAATCCAGCAGGTATTTTCATAGTATCAAGCACCTTTTTTTGTAGAATTGGGTCTGACGCTTGATACAATATGTTTCCATCTGCATCTTTCACATCGGAAGCACGAGCACGGGCGTTCAATATGTATGGAATCGCATGACTACCTTTTGATAAATCCCGATTTTTATTTTCAGAATAACCTGCTATGATTTCATAAGGATTTTCTTCTTGAAAGGTTTTATACTCTTTTGCTGAACCGTATTCAATTTTTTCTTCTTCAGATAGGCTTGAATATGGCTTGTAACGAATAAGCTTTTTAGTTTCGTTTTGTTTAATTTTCAGGGGTTGAGAGGCATCTTCTAAGCCAATATCAACCAAATCACGATAAATGTCACTAAACAAATTGGGCTTTTCTGTTATAAAAATTGGAAGAATACCCTGTGCCATTGCATAACGAATCAACCCAGCGGCTACACGTCCCTTACCTACACCAGTTTGGTCACCAATGATTAGCCCTTGATTTTTGTATTCAATATTAAAAATTGCTAATGCTATTGCATCAATTTGTTCTGCAGCAAAGGCTCTATATAAGGCTTCTTTATTTGAGTACAGAAGTTTTAAACAAAGAAAATCATCAACATCACCGATAATTGATTTCAGCTTTTTTAAAGCTTTAACAGTCTCTGTACCCATAGAATCGGGGGTATCTACTTGTAATGATTTTGAATTACTAAGTGGCATGTATGGTACACCTAAACCATTGAAAAGAATTGATTTTTTCATTGAAAAATTCTTTGATAGAGTTCTTGAAAGGTATTTATTTGATTAGATTCTGTTTTGTTTTGAAGTGGAGCATAACCACTTACTTCTTTTTTTCGCCCATCAATTAGGATTAATCTGATGTTAAAAGAAGTTCCCATTCTTGAATACAAATCACCATTGATATTGATTACATCCTGAACATTGTAATGACTGTAAAGGAAATTAAGGAAAATACGGTTTTTGCCTGCCTGAATTCTGCCAACTTCATCGTAATTAGTATGCCCGCCAATAATAATGGCAGATTTACCTGAATCTTTCATGGATGAAAGAGCCAAAATTGCCATAAGATGGTCGAGGTCTTTGATGGTAAACCCATCAAAATTTTGGTATTCGTGCTTTTCTAAAGCCCCAAATGGAGGATTTGTTATCACTGCATCATACTTTTTGATTTTATCCTTGAAGAAATCCTGATTGGAAGAGTCTATTTTGGAAACTTTATCATAATTATCTCTTTTAAGATTGATTATTCTAATATCATCCAATTCATTCACATCAAAATTATCTGTAAAGCCAGCAATTGTAAGTAATCCATTACCCGCACTTGGCTCAAAGAATCGACTACTTTTATGAGGTTTGTCAATGCCACAATATAGGCCCATTAAATAAGCAATTGGTGCGGGTGTACTATATTGCTGCAACAAAACAGAAGTACTTGTTCTTAAAGATAAATTTACTTGCCGTTTGTAAAATTCAATGATTGATTCAAAACGCTCTTCAACATTTTTAGTTTCATCATGGGCCATCTTACGATAAATTACAACTAAAGCATATTCAGTTTGCTCTTTAACTTCACGGACATTGCTAATTCCGAAACGTTTAGCTTCTGATTCAAGCGAAGTTTTGTTAAGCTTATCCCCTTTATTAAATCTAAGTGTAATACTGTCAATATAATTTAGAGGACTTTCTATTGTTGAAATCTTTGTCAATTTGTCTTTAAACGACAAAAGTAAATCTTTCCAATTCATAGGGTTTTTAATTTGTTTTCAAACTTCAATAATGCTGTTTTCCACTTAGGAATTTTCTCTTTAGTTTTATTTTTTTCCAACCTGTTGTTAGCCCATTTTACTAATTCTGAATTGTTTCTTATTAAAGTTTCAGCCCACGAACTTTCTTTCAAATACAAAAGAATATGAGTATCCAAATCGAACTTGACTGACGAATAAAAAAATACATCAAAATAATCAGTCATTGTATCAGAATTATCATAATTATAGCTTTCTACTATGTTTTTACAAGTATTTAATAAGTCTTCAGCTTTTTTATTAAAATAACTCTCATTTGGATGTTCTTGATACCAAAATGAATCCCAACCATTATAATCTGGTTTAAATGGTTTAAAACCACAATCTTTTATCTCTACTTTAAGTGACCATACCCCTGAGAAGGATTTTTTATTAACAGAAATATCTATATCTGGATATTCCTTTAAAATATCATTTTTTACTAATTTTGAAATTTCAAGTGCTGTTAATTTTCCGTTGTAATTACTGCCTGTATAACCCATGACTATATTTTTTGAAGTTGTTCTTTGAAAGAAATAAGCTGTTTTCTAAAACCATTCTCTTGTTTAATAATCGACATTTTAGAATTTTCAATACGATTCAGTGGCTGAAGCATATAAATTAATTCACCATACTTAGTATCACATTGTAAGATTATTGGTCGTAAACGTTCGGTTGTTGTTGAAATACTTAGCGTAAATTCTTTGACCTGTAGTTTATTTAATAGCTTTAAAATTTGCTTAAAAAAATTACCTTCTATAAAAACTAAAAAGGAGTCAAAAGATGTATTAGAAATCAACTTTGTCTTAAATTCCTGAACTACTAATTCTTTTGTTTTAAAATCATAAGTTATGTTTTCAGTATTTATTTCAAATTCATAAGGATTTAAACTCGACCTAATAATGATTGGTTTTGATGCTTTATCACCATAATTTGAAAGTTTAAAGGCAGTCTGAAAAAAGGTATCAAACTCTTTTAGAGTAGGTGTTATCGTTACCCTTGGGTCATTATCACCCTTTATAAATCCTAGATAATCTACAAATTCCTTGTTAGAGTTAATTGGTTTTCCATCAAGCGTGTAAGTACCTCTATAGTCAGTTTTAGCATTAAAGTATAAAAATGAATAGTTATTAGTAGCTGCTAAACCATTTTCAGAAAAATTCACTCCAGTATATAGATCCTCATCCATCCCATCATTCTTATTGACAAAATCTCTAAAGAGATTCATGAATTCGACATTATCAGGCTGAAAACCTTCTTTAACCCGTGTTTTTTGTGGCTTTAAAGCTTCATTTCCAGCAATTTTAGCCACTAGACGAGATATAGTTTCAGGGTCGAAAGTAAGGGTTGTATTTTCTAATTCAACCTTAATTCTCTCTGCGAAATTAACAGTCGTTGCTCTGCCTCCAACAATTACTTCTTTCTTTTCGGCTGGCAAATAAACAGCTTTTACTTCAAGCTTATTTTTCAAATAACCTACCAGACTTTCAACGTTTTCGGTCGGAATAGTATTAGTCTCAATATCTTTATTATAAACTACCCCATCTTTTTGAAATGTATTCCAAAGCTTTACAATAAAGGTTTCTCTTGCAGAATAAAGGTTAGTTGGTAATTTTCCCAATCCATTCGTTTTAATTTCATAATCAATATATTTCCCTTTGTCTTCATAATTGAACATATCCTGAACAGGGTCTAAAACAGTATTACCAACTTTGATATAGATATGCTGCCAACCTTTTCCGTAATCAGCCATTCTGATGGTATGGCTGATGCCTAAATTACATAGAATAGAAGAACAAAAAATGGTAAAATCCTCGCAATCCCCTACTTTATCTTTCCAAAGTTTGTTTGGAAAACGTATTTCTTCAAAGCCCTTTTCATCTTCACGATACTTTATATACGTTTTTACAAAAGCATATATTTTCTTTGAAGTTAAGTAAGAGTTTTTCTGTTTTTTAAATCTAACAGCAATAAGCTCTGTTTGCTTTAATGAAGCGGGAATGTACCTTTCGCAAATATCATAAAAAGTATCCTCCGTATGGATTGCTACAGTCTTTTTGATAAAGTCGGCTTTTGTTGGCTTTTTAAAGTAATTATCCATCTATTTTTTTAGGAGCTTTTTAAAAAAATCAATCACTTTTTCTCTGAAAAAATAAGTGACAACAAGTAGAATGCCTACCAATATGGCCCAAAAACTATTGGATACATTTTTCTCATCTATAATAGTGATGGTATGACCTTTAGTGGCATTCATTTTCTTAACAAGGGCATTGTAAGCCACAACAGAGTTATTTACTTTGTCGGTTGTGTAGGTAGTTCCAACCAAAATACAGCCTAAAGTATCCATCTGGGTATTCCCCCATTCGATTCTTACGCCGGTATAGCCTTTTACGTTCTGAAGATAGAAGTACCTTTTGCCATTTGATGGCGATTGCTGAACAGCTAAAGCATATTTACCTCTCGGAATTGCGGTATTTCCATAAATCTTTAACTCCTTGATTTGTTCGAGAGTCATCAAGCTACTTAAATTTCTGTCAATATCTTCAAGGGTATAACAAGTAAAAGTACCATCGACATAGAGTTTGCCAATCGTACTTTTACTTGTTTTTAAAAATCGTTTTACGACTAAGTCCATGTTATTTTTTTATTCTTAAATAGATAGACAAACCAACCAAGGCACATAAAATAATGATGAGGTGTAAACGCTGTTGAGATTCAATTTTTGTAGCCTTCAAATCTGCTTCTAAAACTTTATACTTTTTCTCAACATCCTCTTTCTCAAGTCTATATTGCTCAACACGAGCGGGATTCTCCTTTTTAAGGGTATCCACCCTAATTGTTTCAATATAAATCGTTTGAACCTCTGGACACTTTACTTGAGGTACATAAGAAGTCTTTGTTACAGGATTGATTATTTCAGGACAATTCAAGAAGATTGCTCTATTGATAGTAGTATCTTTCCTGATGATGCTAAATCCTTTGATGTACTCTGTACCGATTGGAAATTTGTCGGCACAGGTTTGAGCCAACTCGGCAGGATGTTCCCGATAAAATTCAATAGCACGTGACCGAGCTTTTTTCTCGGTCACGCAACTGAATTGAAACAAAAATAAAATCGAAATTAAAAAATACTTTTTCATGCTATTCTACATCAAACATTTGGCAATAAATAGTCTTGTTGGCGTTTGGAATTTGGTTTAGATTAAGGTCTTTGTCAGCATATTGTACTGATTCCCAATCGTTAACTCCTACGCTAAAGTATTTCATTCTGTATCCTACCTGAGTCCTGGCAATAAAAGAAAGAGGCTCAACACCTTCGGGTCTAAAAGCTGTCAATAAAACCTTTGAACCAGATTTTTTGATTAATACACCCAGTACATCGGTAGTACTTGAATCCCAATCAATGGCATAGCTTTTTTTCCATGTTACCCCATTATCAAGGCTGTATTCTGTAAACCAAAATTCGGGAACTAATGATCTGTAATGTTCAATTGCCCCAATAGACTCTAGCATTTCTACCGCAGCAGTTGCACCACCATAAGTATCAATTCCACCTAGATTTCCCTCAACTGCTCTATCCCACAACCAGCCATCAACATCGTTCATAAACAATGCTATAATGAATAAAAAGGCGTATTTTCTACCTACATTCTGATTCGTATGACTTGCAAGAGTATCAGCAATTAATGCACCTGTTGAACTTCTTGAGAATTGATTTTTACCTAAATTACCACGGTCGCACACCATTTTAGGCATAAACATATTACGATGTTTACCTAGTTTGTAGTAACAATAGTAAGACTGCCATTGTAGAGCTGTTACCAACAAACTCATTGGGTGTCTAACTGTTTTGTTAGGGCCAAACTTATTAACAACAATAAAGTCTCCTGCATTATTCAAAACATAATTACTTCCTTGTGGGGCAACTTCTTCAAAGTAAAAAGATTGTTCATTACAAGGTAATGCTCTTTTAAAATCTGTTAACCTTAGTCCAATTAAATCCTTACTTTGTAAAGTTGTTGTAGTTTCGGGCTTCCAATCTTCATTAATGTTAACTTGTGGTGAATAGTTACCATTAGCATCTGGATAATTGTAGTACTTTTTGGCTTGAGTTGCTTGGTCTTCAGTGTAACCCATTTCTAAAAAGAGTCCTGAATACATACTAGAATAGTATCCGAATGTTCTACTGAGTACACCAAACCCAAAAAGTCTATGCTTACGTGAACCATTCTCAGTATTATTCTCAACATCCACAACTATTATTTGTCGCTTTGTAGTGTCAAGAATATTATCCCCACCTCCAAAAGCATTTGATTGCCCAACTCCACGTCCTAATTCAAACAATTCTTCATCTGTACCAGTAAGCCAAGGCTCTACTGCACCAGCACCATACTGACTATGTGTTCTGTACTGAAAAGGAATTGCACTTGTGAAAGTTGGGTAGGTTAATGCTTGCTCTGGCGTATGTATATATTCTACACCATCGTTAGCAGTGTCTAAATTTGTTGACCCACTAAATCCACATTCCCACGGTTTCTTAGCACCAAATGGATACTGTTCCAAATCCCAATATACGCCCCATACTGGTCGTGGATAGCCACTTTCATCCTCGTAGTAACGAGCATTAATAGTTCCAAAATGTGCAATGTTAAGGTTGCCAGTTTGTGGTGCGAGTGTTCTAGCTAAATTTCTGAAGGAAGGTAATTGGAATGGAGTAGCTACATCGTCAAAAAGTACTGGCAATGTAATCTGCTTATTGATGTTTGTGTTTGAAGGGTCTTCTTCTTTGCTAATATTACCTGTGGCAACATTGGCATTTCCATCAGAACTTTCTTTTTTGTTCGCAAATAAATAACGAACTAAATAATACACCACTACAATCGGAAGTACTATTTTGACAAGGATCGATATTAATTTATTTTTCATCAAAATTAATTTTAAAACTTTTGAAATTTGACATTGCTGTTGCCAGTGATGTTAAATTTCAAAAGTTTTAAAAATTGATTTTTGGCTTACCTGCCTACACTAGACGCTATTAGATAGTATCATGCTAAACTGGCTTTGCCTCAGTAGTTTCTTCAATAACTAAATAGTTAATTACTGTAGCATCCCAACCACTACCTGTTTTTTCTATTTCTAATATCAGTTCTCCACTCGTAGAAACCCTATCATTGATTTTGGTAACAGCTGGGTTACTATGCAATTCACCATCGGCGACATAAGGGTAACTCAAGCCTGTATCCTTAATTACTATTACATCACCTATTGTAAATTTTGTCTGATGTCCAGAATACTGAGAACATGAAATAATATAAAACTGGTAGAACTTGGCATCGTCCAATCCTATAATTTTGAGTTTCGCAATTGGGTTTCCATTATTAAGCTCCAATGCGGTTCTCATCGCATTTTCGCTTCTAATGTACAACCCTTCTGGAAGTGCATTTGGTGTTGCTCCTGTAAATCCAGTTTCAAATGCACTAATTGTAAGACCCGATGCTGAACCTGTGGTGTTAACAAGATTAACAGATTTTTCAGTCGTATCTGTAGGGTCTGGAGCATATTCATTAACATTAGAATCACTACTACTAGGGTGATAAGCACCACGAAAGCTAATTTCTACAGTTTGCAAAACCTCATAATTATCGCTTACTGGCTTATCGGTAAAGGCTGGAGAACCTACTACTAAGGATTCATTTCTATAAGCAGCTGCTTTGATTTTTGCTACATAATAATTTGCACTAAGTGCAGGGTCGCCAATACTAATAACCCCTGTATATTGTAAAAATGCTCCTCCATTTGTACTATAAACAATTTGAGACGAACCTAAAGGATGTGAAAATACCAATGTTCGAGTTAAATTATCTGCAATTACAGTTGGTGGTTCAGGCTGGTCGTTCATATCTGGACGTAAACCAGAGAAAGGACCAGGGTCAGTTGGATAAATTCGATTCAAACGGTTAACATCTAAATCAACACCATCTAACACAGCCGTGATTAATCCTTCTCCTGTTGAACCTGCTCGAAGTGACCCAAAAGGGTTTTGATTGACTGTAGCCCTTTGCGAGTACGGAATAAATAATGTGTTTTGTCCTCTAGTCAACTTATAATTAGTCTTATTGGCTTCTGTAACAGCAAAGTCTGGGTCACTCGGAAATGTCCATTCTACATAACGGTCAGTAATTGAGTCCGCTATCAAAATGTTATTGTTTTCTTCCAGTGGCATATCAGCAGGGGTCATTAATCTACCATATAGTCCTTGAAGAAAAATATTCCCTCTGAATTTGCGTAAATTCTTACAATCGTAAATGAAAAGTTTAAACTGGCAGTGAATCATATCTAAACCATTCAAAGCATACATATAGCTTGCGTTGGTAGGGAAATAACAATTTTCAAGTCTGATATTTACCCCCGTTTCAATAAATTGGGTATATGCTTCTTGACCACCAGTGATTTTAATTTCCGTTCCTTGAACGTTCTTCAATAAAGCATTTGAGCAATTTTCAAGTTCGCCCAAATCATATAGTTTGTCTCCAGACAGATTATAAATATTTTCAATCGTATATCCACTTGTCAACTTCAATACCAAAGCAGGAGAGTATCTTCTATTAGAGTTTGCAATAACACCACCTTTTCCTACAATTCCTGAATTTCCAGAAGTATCGTCCAACTTAATGTTTCTGATAATCATATTGCAATTAGGGTTTGTGAGTTCACCATTAATTCTAAATGAACCGCCCCACACATTACGTACAGTTATGTTGTCAATTTCAAAATCATGAATTCCTAAACCAGAAGTACCACCATCTGTTGCTCTAATACAACAGAAGCCCCTATCGAAAGTAAGGTCAAAGAATTTACAATGGTGTCTTTGGTCACCTCTAATGATAGTACCTGCATTTGCTTCAAGGTCGGCATTTCCTAGCTCCAGATTCCTTAAAATTGTATAACTTCTTATATTCCAAACTGTTCCAGCAAGCCCTTGAACATCAAATTTAGGTTTGATTCCAGCTGCTCCTTGAAAGGTAATCCAATTTGTACCATTGTTATATACAGGATTGTACTCACCGTCCAACAAATAGGTAGTTTGGGTATTGAATTGAACAGTTATATTTTCGGTAATATTAGCTGTAGCCAACCAAGCATCAAGTTCCTCTCTTGTATTACAACCGAATAGTACAGTACTACCATTTGATTTTTGAACCATGATGGGAGATGAACTATTTATTGTCCCTGTTATATCTACGGTACTGACTAAAGCGGCAGATGGCACTCTATCTGTAGCCTCTCCCACACGCAATGCAAAATCACCCATTGGTATATTAATATCACCAATTGAAATAGGGTTACTAGGTATAGTAAGCCAAGTAGGTGAAAATGAACTAAAATTTGGACAGTATTGATGGTCTGAAAGCGAGTATGCTGGATTCAACGTGAAATAAACTAAGTTGAGTTCATCATCAATCACCATATTTGTTGGAGCATCAGGCGTAATAATCGTTGAAGTTCCCTGTAAATTATAACTAACCAAATTGATGATTTTTTGTCCAGTACCATCAGCATAGAATTTAATATACAAATCTACATTCGGCTGATTAGCCGTGTGTACTCTAATCCAAGTAATACCACCGTCTGTACTGTGTTCATAGTAAATACTTGAACCTGTAGTCCGAAATCTCATCAGCCCTTTTGTAATTGCCTGAGTCGATAAGCCAGAAGTATCCCCTTCTTTCCATTCTTGCTTTCCTGCGTACTTTCTAGTGTAGAAATCCATCCCTGTAAATCCTTCAGGGTCAGGAGTATAATCTAAACCTAGAATAATACCATTGGTATCTTCTACGTTCCATTGTATAATTGAACTTGCTCCTGCTAATATTTTAACGTTAGCTACACCAGAAGCATTTGGAGTAGTTGACGTTATTGTATTGAAAGCAACTTGCATACTGTTCAACTCAATAAATTCTCTTACCGCACCCAGTTGAACAGCTACATTGTTTGTTACTTGATAATTTGTAAATGTATTTACTGCAAAATTGTACAAAGATTTCAATGCACCTTCTGAGGCAGAGTAACTTACTGAAATTGTAGATGATTTGAATAACTGAACATCAAACTTTAAAATCACTTTAGTTTTGTCTAAAGGAGGTATATATATTGTTGTTACAGGGTGAAAAATAGTTCTTCCAGCAAATTGCTCTATGATAGAAAAGGCATTGATAGCAGTTTGCTCATCTTTCATCTCTTCATTAAAAACTAACTCTATTGTAGAACCTAGAATATCTGTATTAATAGATAAAATAGTTGGCGGTTCATAAGAAGGTGCAGTAGTTGTACCTCCTGCTGTAAAACTAAATGGAGAAAATGAACCATCATTATAAGATTGTATTTTATAAAAGTAGTTCGAAGATGCAACTAAACCAAAATCTCTATAAGTCCGTAAATTAATTGGAATTTGAGCTACTTGAACATAAATTCCATTTGCTTCATTACTTCTAAATAAATTGAAATTTGTAGCATTTACTTCTTCTAAAATTGGGTAATCCCACTTTAATTCAACATTGCTTGATGTTGATTTATCTTGAATAAGGTTGGTTGGTTCAACCAAAACTCTTGCTGTTTTTCTTTCGACTGTAACTGATACTTGAGATAGTTTTTCTCCATCTACAAACTGCACTCTGAAATAATAAGTAGTATTAGGTGTTAATCCAGAAATAGTAGTTTCTGCGTTATCTCGATAAACTTCCTCAATAATTGCAAAACCTGAATTTGCTTCAGTACTCATATAGATACGAGCCTTGTTTTGACCTATATTTTCATCTATCCAAACAACTTTAATACTTGTAGTACTTAATATTTGAGTTTTTAAATCTTTAGGAGTTTTTAATACTTTCGTTCCAACTAGAGAGGTTTTAATTATTAATGGTAATGCACTAATTGTTGTTGTAATGTATTTAGCACTGGAGTTTATTACCGGTATTAAATTAAATACAGTTCCATTTATATCTTGCTTTACCTCTTGTTCTTCAAAATTAATAGATTCAATTATAGTAGCTGAGTTACTAACTTTTAATTTAAGATTATATGAACTATAGTCATCGACGGCTTTCCATGCAACTAAAATAGTATCATCAGTATCAATGTTTTTATAGGCAAAAATCCAAGTATCTAGCGAATAATCAACTACAATATCAAGTTCCGCAATACGCACCACTCCAGCTTCTATAACCGTATGTGAATAAGTAAATCCTTCTAGTTCTGTTTTGAAAGCTGCAACATACCAAAAAGGCAAAAGCCTTTTTCTGTTAGGTGAATTATAATACTCGATACCCTCTGTAAGCATAGAAGTATTAAACTTTTCACGAAAAACCTGTTGAGGTCCTAAGCTCTCGAGAAAAAATGGATTTGCTTGACCTGTTTGCCCATATATATATTGACAAACAACATCAAGTCCCAAACTATTATAAATCATATATGACCTTAATAACCCATAAGCTTTAAATTTTGACCTATCAATAGGGTCAAATTTATCAAATCCATAAAGAGCCTTATAAGTCTCATCATAACCAAATTCAGTGACACCAATGTGACAATTTTGCATCTCTAAAGAACGAAATGTATTCAAAATTTTCGTTCTATGTATTAACTCTCCATACTCTGGCATTAAAGCGTAACCCTCAGCACTTAAATCATAAGTCGGCATATCGTTTAATTCAGAATAAGTATTATAGTGGTGAAAGTTAAGGAACTTAATAGGATAATTCCCTTTGCCTCTATACACGTCCCACCACATTTTCATTACTCTTATATAGTCAGTGTTTATAGAAAACATACCCGGCATAACAAGTACTGCATTTGGGTCAGCACCTTTTAAGCCAAATCCAACTCCTAATTCACCTTTATGTCCATCCCAAAGAGCAGACAAATAAGCTGCCATTTCTTCTGGATTAAAGAAAGCAGATGCTCCATGCCAGTGTCTATCTCTTTCATTACCAAATTCATAGTATCTAACGTATCCTAAACCTTTTCTACCATCATTTTCAACGAATTGATTATATATTTCTGGTGCATCAGGATTAAATCCCCACCGATAAGCTAATGCTCCTATAATACGAGCAACATGACTATAACTATGCGGGTTAGTAGTTACGTTTAAGTCAAATTGATTTAATCCTTTATTTAAAGGTTTTGCATTTGTGTTGTCTGAATCACGTAAATACACAAAATCTGCAACAATTGTAATGCAAAAATCTTTAATTCCAAGACTCTGCATTTCTTCAAATTTTTCTTCCCAGTTAACAAAATCAGAAAGAATAGAATTCATTTGTATATCATCAGGATTTGTAGATACAACACCTGGCTCTCTATATATTCCGCTCATTAACCAATAAGCATTTGTATAAAGCCTATGGAAATTGGATACCTGAGCAGTCCAATCCAACTGATTTTCGTCTGCAAAAAGGTTTGTCCCCATTACTTGTGATAAAGTTTTTTGCGGAACAAAACTTTTGTATTTTTTCCCTAAAACACCAGAAGAACTTTCTTTTGTACCATAAGGAATAAAACCATTATACCAAGAATATCCTCCAGATACTGCAAGAACTATATATTTTACACCAGTTTTAGCTATACTATTAATTGGAATTTTAGTCCAACCTTCTATCATATTAATAGGATTTGATTCTCTGTCGAAAGCTTCAATCAAATTAATACCATCAGCACTTGTGTATAGTTTGAAACGATTATTTGTTCCAAACAAACAATAAATGTGATCCACAGTGTAAAAATCATCTAATTCAATGTAAATTTTGTAAAATCCTCCAACATTGAACCATGAAATTTCCCAAGTGCCATAACTTGATGTAGCGGCTACTTCTAAGAAAGGAGGAGTTCCTTGGGGAATACCATTGTTATCAATATAATAATTCTGAACTTCTGCCAACCTTTTAAATTCAGGATAATTTGTAAGCATTTCGCCTTCAGCAAAAGCTACCTTAGCTAGTGGTTGATATATTTTATCAGAAAAAATAGGAATTCGTTTAGGAATAGTTGGTGCGCCGTCTAACGCTGTAGTAAAGAAAGTTATCGTATTACTTATTGTAGAAGTTCGTGTTTTTCCGAATGCTATCTTTTGCGAATAAATAGCCACACAATATCTTTTTCCAGACTCAAGGTTTGGTATAATGTAACTTTCCTCTGAACCTGGAGAAAGTGGTACAATTTTAAGTACCTTACCATTTTCTGCGTTATCTGAAATACTTGAAAGCGATAGTATGAGATAGTACAAATCTGCTTTTGAAGTATCATTTTCTTCAAAGCCCTGTGGTGCTGACCACTTTATTTTAGCTGATACAGTATCAACAATTTCAAGAATTAAGTCATTTATTGGTGATGGATTGTTAATTGAAACATCACTTGTCAATTTTTCTGATGTCCAATATACCTTTTGGTCATCTGCTCGCCATTTCACCTCTGTTACACCAAATGGAGCAAATGCTAAATTAATAAATCCAGCATCTCCTTCTGGCATATTGACAATATGACCCCCAATTTCATCTTGATGAAAATGAATAATACCACTTGTTCCAGCGATTTTAATTTCTTTCGTTAAATTAACTGTGTCTGTTAAAACTACTTTTTGAAGTTTCATATTAGATATTTAAAAACCCATTTAATGGAATTACATATTCAAATTCTGCATTGTTTTGAGAAGATATTAGGGTAAACCCACTAGCATCGTGTAGATAGGTTGATTTCACATTACCCTTCGTCTCATCTACTGCTACGACAATAATTCGTTCGTCTTCAGGTGCTAAGTCAGGTATCAATGCGAAAGAATTGACATGAATAACTAAATCTCTATCAATTAAAGTCTGCACTTTATCATAGAGATTATTTATCACAATACTATCTACTTCGTTATCCTTATTGCCTGTTTGTGGAATGTTCGAAGAGCTTGTTTTCCTTTTGATGTAAGCCGAGAAATACCAGAAAAACCCTGCAAAAGTTGCAAGGATTGAAAGAATGATAAGGAGAATTGTTTTCTTGTTCATAATCTTCTTTTGACCCAGCCAAACGCTATTTTGAATACAAAAAATAAGAGAATCAAGGCTAAAAGGAAAACAAACCCTATTGTATATACGACCTTCTTATTTTCTTGAATCGCTTGAGAAGCCAATAGGGTTGTTTGTTGTTTTTGCTTATTTGCCTTAGCTACCAAAAGCAGATACAATTCAGTATCCTCTTTACTTGCTTCTGCCTCTGCTTCATAAAGCTTTTGTATTTTCTTACTATCTTCAATTGATTTTTGGGCATCTTTGTCAGCAAAGAATATCCCAATTTGAGATAATACTTCAACTGCAATTGAAATTGGCTCGAATGCAACCATTTTGAATTAAGTAATTGGATTTTGTTTTTTGGATGTCCATCCAAAAACAGCTTTAAAGACTAAGTAAATAATCCCAAAGGCTAAAGCAAGCACAGAGGCTACTAGCAACCAATTGGTTAAATTGTTTGATTTTGCTCGATTGGCTAATTGGGTAGCCTCATTAGTTTTTGTTTCTGCCTGTGCTTTCAGGGCATCGTAAAGGGCTTGGTCAGCCTTACTTGCCTCTGCCTGAGCCATCAGCTTTTCAGCCTCTACATTAAGCTTTGCTACTTGCTTATTTGCATCACCATTAATCCACGCCGATGCAACATTAGTAAGCGATGAAACGATACTTGATGCGGGGTCTCCTGAACCCGTATTAGCTTTATTTGAACCTGAACCAGATGCTCCAAAAATCCCCCCAATTACATCTAAAAAACTACCACCTGTTGAAGAAGAATCATTCGTTTCTGTAGTAGTCTTTGTGGGTGTGGTAGTAGATGGCGTTGAAGAACCAATAGGAAGCGATGTTGTTGATTTTTCAGAATTAAATAGACCCATTTCCTTATTGTTTATTTTTTTTGTCTTGTCTGCCTTTCCACAATAAAACACCACCTATAATTACTGATATAAACCCAAAGACAATCAATACAATTGTTGTAAGGTTTAATGAACTATTTCCAGCAGCATTACCCGTTTGGGGAGTTGTACCATCAGCCAGCTTATCAATAATATCTTGCTTTTTTTTAGCAGCTGCTTCAGTGGCTATTTTTTCTTTGTTCAGGCGCTTGTATCGTTCCTGTTCAGCCCAAACAGCATCTAGGGTAATAATTTCTGATTTCACATAGACGGGTCTTCTTTCCTCACTGTATGTACCTTGACCCCACCCCAAAAATCCACTAGACTCCCTAACAGTCACATTAAAACTCATCAACTGGTATTCAATACCTCCATCAATAATAACTTGACCTAAAGCAATTCCTAGTTTATCCCCTATAAGAAGTACTAAGTCTTTTGGTGGCTCTGCTGCACCATCTGTATCACCATAGAAGGTTTGTAAAATTTGCTTATTGCCGGGGAAATTTGTCGTTTCATAAGCGAATTGCTCCCCAGGAATACCCACATAACATTCTGTATCTTTAGTAATTGCTGCCATTTTTAATATTTGGATTTAAAAATCTTTCCCAACAAAATGATTAGGAAAAAAACTAGGATGAATACTCCGAAAAACCACATCAAAAAGGTACTATTTATGTCTTCACTTGCTTGCTGTGGAATATCTTCACCTTGTTTAATGAAATACAGTTTGCCTTTAATTTTTAGGGCGTTGTACCATTGACCAGCTCGCTGGAAGATTTGATAACCTCCATCTACAATTGAATAAGGTTTTGGTATCAAACCTAGGTGGTCGTATTTTGTACCATCTACGTGGATTGCATTATAATAAGACGGATAAATAAAGTCAGTTACAAATACATCATTGATATAATAGCCAATATCCAATCTATTACCCGGGTCGCCTAACTCTACCAAGAATGTAGCGGTTCTATCCGGAAACTCAGGGTCTGTACCAACCAGCCTATTTTCAAGAAATGGATTAATACACATTTCTATGATTTCTTCGCTTACTACTTTTTCAAATCTACTTTGTGTAAAATCAAAGTCTGTCCAATTTCTGTAAATAACCTTACAATAAGCTCTTCTAGCATCTCCAGTACCCGTAAAAGAATGATAACCATTTATTCCAGTACGCTCTGGAATAGAATCAACTACTGATGCTATCCAGTATTCATTTGGCACTTCAGATTCGTACTTAAACGCAACAACGTCAGCTTCAATACCCCAATGCGGAGCAACATCCCTTTGCATTTGGATTTGAATAGCCGAAGCTATTTCGGTAAGTCTAGTAAAACCAACTTTAGCGGAAATATCTACCAATGCAACTTTTCTTTTTGTATAAGCCATTACTATAAAATTGGTGTTTGCGGGCTTTGATTAAATTGGTTTCTTGCAAGTCGTTTTCTATTCGCACTTCTAATTAATAAAAAAATAAGTACTGGAATTAAAACCACCATTGGCATAAACCAAAGCCAATTTGCTTTTAACCAAGTTAAGACTGGATTGGCTACCTCTGTTTCTGTTTTAACATTATCAGTATCACTATTTTCAGTATCATCAGTGCCGTTTGTCACGTGTTTATTTGATTTATTTTTGCCAAAAAAATCAAATAAACTCTTCGCAAGGTCGATTCCTTTTTCAAAGATATTTTTATCAGAAGAGGTATTTGCTGAAACTCGTGTACTATCGTTTACAATAGAGTCTGCTAGATTAAACTCCCTTGTATTAAAAATTACATAGAATTTTTCTCCGTCTTTTTCAAATTCTGTAAACTTGGTGGTATCACCTAAACCCGATACATTTTCTTTGGTTACTTTACCGAGTAATGCACCGTAACCAGTACCATAGCTTCTTGATGAAATGGTAGGTGCTTCAAAATATTCTACGTACTCAATGCCATCATTGACGTACAGGTATTTTCCAATAATTGATGCCATTTGATTATTTGATTATTTGTTTAATGCCAATGATGGCACACGCTTAACGCCTGAATTAATAATCCATCTTCGTAATTGGAGTGGGCTTACTGATGATGGACGAACTGATGGTATCGGCAAAGAAACATGGTTTTTAATGGCTTCATAACAGATTTCTGAACAGAACTTACTATTCTTATGCTGAACTGCTATCCCATAAACCATGCCTATTACCCCCAATTTATCATAAGGTGTTCCTTCATGATTTTTCATAAACTGATACACTTCACGCCAATTTTCAGAAGGGAGCATATAAATCTCAAAAAGATTAGGTTTCTTGATGTTCTCCCATTTTTCAAAATCAGTTCCTTTGCTTCCCCACGAAGATGCTCTCAGGTTATCCAATTCATCAAAAATGATTTCACAGTGTACCCAATCACCTTTAACTCCCAAAAGCATTATTCTTTGCTTGAAGTAATTATCAATATTTTTGTAATGCTCAAACAGTAGGTGCATTTAGCTTTGGATGTTTAGGTCGTTGAAAATTATATCTACTGAACCGTTTGGTCCTAAAATATTGGTGATGTAGTTTGCACCAACAGCATGGGCTTTCACTTTTCTGTAATACTTGACAAGCTCATCCATTTTCAAATCTTGCGTACCGTCATTAATCATTCTACCTTCCCCACGGTTATAGGCAAAAATCCAGCGATAAGTATTAATAAAGCCATATTTGAAGGCTAAACCACTTAAAGTTGCTGCGCAAGCATGAATGTTAACATCTGGTTTAAGCAAATCTTTTTTTGTAAGAATAATTGTGTTATTCTTGATTAATCCTTTATCCTGAAACGGCTTCAATTGTGCTTTTGTAATCCAACCAATAGTCGGGTATCTAAGTACTGAATCTTTGGCAGTCGATAGAGAAATTTGAGCTAATCCGAGATAAATACCTGAAGATGAAAAGGCAGAATCTTTTACACTAACAGAATCATCATGCTCTACGGCAATAATACCTAAAATGATATGAGCAGGAATTCTATGCACATCTGATGCTTCTTGAATAATTTTACCGTAGGCATCCCAAACAGACTTAATTCTTACCTTATTATCTTCTCTATTGGTTGCTGACCATTTTACTACACTTCCAGTACTTATTAGTTTAGTCATTGGATAAAATGACTGTTTCGTAGCATCTGCAGGTACTGTTTCTGTCAAAGAATTGAAGAGCTGTCCAGAAATTTCATATTGAAAATTATTTTTGGCAAAACCTAAATCACGTGCTTGGAAACCAGCCTGATAACTAGAGTCTGGCTCATAAGTGTTTAAATCAAGTTTAGCGGACACTTTTTGTGGATTGTAATTAAGAAAGTAATATCCACCGAATAAAATCACGACAAAGGCTATGACAATAAGAACGAATTTTCCTGTTTTCATAATAAAATTAAAATGCTGTACTTCATCAATACAGCATTTTTGGATTAAATGATAAAAATTACTTGATTGATTTCAGAATTGCTTTTGGCGAAATTGACTTTACTTTTTCAAAAGCAATTTCTTTAGCTTTACTTCTTGAAATGTTGTAATGTTTCACCATCACTGTTTTCTTCACACCTGAATTATGCTGAATTTTTTTGGCAATTTGGTCAACTTGCTGAATGGTGTATTTAGGTGTTTTACCTAATCCTTCCAATTCGCCTAAACCCTCCCCTAAACCTTCACCCAAACCACGTTGACGAATTAGGACTTTTTCGGAAAAGTTGTGCATCGTTTTACCGTGTTTTACCTCATAAATATTACCTCTTTCCTTGTCGTGTTCAGCCGAAACAACTGTCATGACTTTACCTTTATACTTTTTTAAAGTACCGATGTAAATTACTTTATCACCTTTTTTAAATTTAAACTTATGAGTCTTCTTTTTACCCAATCCAAAAATTTCCATGTTATTGTTTTTTGATTTTAAAATTTCTTTTCTTAAAAATTTGCATCCCGACAAACAGCAATACGACGATTGAAACTGATACGATTATGTTGCCTACTTGATAATTTTGATAGTAATAATTGTTTGAGTCTTCGGGTTTCAAAAGCATAGATTTATCATATAAAATAGGGCATTTGCTGTCAATAAATTGCTTTACTTCTGCATTAATTACCTTACCATCTTTGTTGTAATCTAAAGCCTTGTTACCTGAATAAGCATTAGAACCTTCGGAATAAAGTACATAACTGTCGGGCTTTCTATAAGATATAGGATAGTGTATCAATTCGTATAACTCATAAGCCGATGATGGAGCAACTCCGTTTGCATCCTTGATACGCTCTTGAATATACGCTTTTGCATATTGCATATATCCTTTCCAAGAAAGCTTTCGCAATTCTGTGATGGATATACCAAGCCCAAGTGCCGTTGAAGGGGTAATTTGAATGTAACCATAAGCCCCAATTGAATTACTTACAAGTCTCAAATTTGACTCCGCATACATGATTATCATCAACCAATTTGGGTTCGCTATTTTGCAGTCTTTACAAATTTGCCTAACAACTATCTCAAACTCATTTTGATTTTCCTTCTCAATATTTCCAAGATATACTAACATTATTGTAGCTTTATTTTGTGCCGTCGCTTGTATTCTTTAGTGGCATTGTACCCAATCCAAACGATTGTGATGATGGTGGCAATCAAGGATAATACCCAACCCCAATACTCCATCTTGGGTGTTACTTTATTTTCATCCATCTTCGTTTATTGATTTTAAATTTAATTTCGAATGAAGAAGCATTTGAAATAATTTATCAATTTTCTGCTCTAACCTATCAATTTTCTCATTGAGAAGTTTTTCGTTTTTAGCTTGACCATTTTCAAGCGAAACGATTCTCCCTTCAAGACCTTTTATTGCAATCTTAACATTTGAAATCTCTTCGGCATTTTCCTCGTTCTCCTTCGACCTTGTGTCGATTCGTTTTGAAGTAATATTTGAATTAGATGTAAATACATAAACAATAAGACCTACAAAACCTGAGCAAATTAAGCCTATCATAATGGTGATAAGTTCCTTAAAATTATTTCCCATTTGTTTTTAAACGATTTAGTGGTGTACACCTGTAGATAGCTGATTTAGGGCGCCATTTAATGTAAACGCCATCACCATCTCTATCCACACCAGTTACACCCGAACTACTTGTATTACCTTCCAATATTCTACACATCGTTACTTTGGGGTCGGGATTCCATTCATAAACTGAACCGATGTGCCTTATTTCAGCATTTTTCCCAAACTTGTACCCAACGGGCCAACCGAATTCTGGAGGTCGTTCAATTCTAAGATTTGGGTTATAACTACCAAGCTTATCGCTAAAATACTCTCTGGCTCTGGCTGAACGTACCGTTAACTTTACATCAATCGAATAGAACAAAAAGTAATAAAAACAGGCACACCATGCAGGTTTAGGTTTCATAGCGTTAAGCCATTTTGCTACTGAGGCACGATAAAGGTCAATCTGATAACCATCGTTATGACCCGTTTCCTCTCGCACATTTAATTGAGCTAGAATTAGCTTTTTTTGAATTTTCCTAATTTTTCGGGTTGAATCTAAATTAGATTGCCCGAAGCTAAAGAGATTGCACAGTAAAAGCGCAATGCAAAATATGCGAATCTTAACCATAGTCGTGTTTCTGGTTTAGCATTATAGAAATCATTAATTTTATCAAGGGTCAGGTATTTGTTGCTATTACCATACCTACTCATGTAATTGTCCTTGAACTTTTCGAGGAAAATCAACAGAACTTCGGTTAATAACATAAATACCAACACCGCTGCGGCTTTGTGTAGGGTAACAATGGCATGAACGCCCGCATCTGGATACAAAGTAATAATCACATCATTCAACCAAAAGTATAAAAATGATGTAGCAAGCGTAATAAGAATAAACACCAAAGAATTTTTGTTTTTATTCTCATTTCTGAAATCGTTTAAAGGCGATACGCCATCCTTTTCTCTTTGCACATCTAATTCTTTTTGTGCTAAAAGCAAATTCTGTTCAGCGTCTTGAAGAGCTTTACTTTTTTTCATTATAGTTTTTGTTAAAGGGGAGTTCGAAAACTCCCCAATTGATTATCTATTTCTTAGGGCTGAAATAATAGCCCAACGCATTGCCCAATACATCAAAAATGCCATAATGATGAACGAACCCGAAAAAGCGATAAAGATATACCATCCCATTGTTTTTACGGTTTCTGTCTCGACTGAAACATTCGTATTAAGGTCAATTTTTGGAGCTGTTTTACCCGATATGAAGCCTTCCAACGTTTTGTTATCAAGAACTTCCAATAACTTCTCTAGTACGTTTGCCATTAGTAGTCTAACTTGTACAAAATCATTTTTTGAATAAACTTATCTTGTTGGTCTGTACCTGACCCAAACCAAATAGACCACCAGCTCTTTACTCGTGTGTATAAAGTTTTACCATCAACTTTACCATATTTCGCATTATAGGTATTCACTAGAGCTACGAACTGGTCATCGGTAAGGCTATTTGCTTCATTGTACAGCATGTGTAGTTCTGTGGTATCACTAATCCATGAAACGAAATAATTGTGAAATTTCAATGCCAATGGGTCGGGTTTCCAACCAACAGGTATTCCACTACCAGAAGTTGGCAGAGGTTGCTCCAAAAATAATTCTTCAGGAGGTTTTGTGAGCCTTTTCCAAGCTATGTAGGCAAGAAAAGCGATAACAACATACCAGAATACTGGGAATGCTACTATTTTCTTGATGCCTCTCCAGATTACCTCAAATGCCTTTTTCATTTCGCTTTTTCTCCTTTCTTGCCAAATTTTCTATAACCCCCAATTCCTAACATGATAACAGCAATGATAGCCACCACATAAAGCAAAATAGAAGTAATAGAAAGTGATGAAGAGCTTTCAGATTTAGCCTGTGGGTCTTCTGCATCTGTAATCCCTGAAGCTGTTTCTTTCGGCAATCCTTTAGACTGTGGCTTATTTTCAGAAACATTGTTTTTCCCGACCCAGCCCAGCTCTTTACCCGTTGATGAGAAAACTTTATAGAAAGTAACTGTGAGATACTGCTTACTTTCGTAATTAGTATAACCAACAATATCACCATAAGGAACAACTCTAACAAGATTACTCAAGTTTAAGGCACTTGGTGTACTTCTAAGCCTTGAGCCTCCTGTGGTAATCGCATAGATAGTTTTCAGCTCTTTAGTATCAACAACTGGCTTTGCTTGGGTAGTGGCAGAAACAAGGAAATCCAAGTCCTCAATTCTAAACCATAGGTATGACACATACTTATTGGAATCGTCGTAATATGGTTCGTCCAAAAGTACCTTCCCATATCTTCGGATTACACTTGTAGTCCCAGATTTCTCAGTAATTGTTGAAACTTGGTCAAGTACACCAATCACAGTACCCAAACCCAAAGAAAGGGTTTTAGGTGTACCAGTACCAAAAATAAACGATTTACCTACAGTTCGTTTATTGGCTTTTACCTTAGCACCTTGACCAGAACGGGCTTCAGCAGAAGTCAACGAACTGATATAATCAGCAACATTCATCATGATTTATCCTCCTTCTGCTTTTTTTTTAGGCTAGGAAACCATCTACTTAGTAGATTAATTGTTCCATTTGCAAAAACAACCACTACCCCAATAAAAAGCCCAAAGAGTAATGCTCCGATAAAGAAATCTAAAATTGAAAATGCCTTGTTTTGGATTTTCTCTTTGTTAGTTTCTTCGGTTGTTGTTGCTGTATTTTGAGTATTTTCCATTTAAAAATAAATAAAAAAAGGAGTCATCGCAGTCGTTACGATTGCTATACTCCTTTCTTAGTTTTAAAATGTTTTAAGGTTACTTTGAAACGACCTTTTTCTTCTTTCCTTTACCTACTACTGCTTTAATTGCCATCCAACCAAGTACACCAATTGCAGGAACAATCAAGAACCAACTCCAAGTTGGCAAAGAGGCTAAAGCAGCAGAAGCAGTTTTTGGACTATCAGTACTTGAACCACTTCCAGAACCAGTACCTGTTTCAGTTTTAGATTTTCCACTTCTCAAATCAATATCTGATGGTACGTCACTGAGGTCTTCTGCCTTTATCGTATCCCATTGAAATTCTCCAGTAGCAGCATTGTAAGCGTAAGCAGTTGCAGTCAATTTTTCAGATGTATATACACTATCTGTAATTGTTGCAGTGAACGACATTAAACCATTGATGGTTTTTTTGGGCGTTAGGTTAAAGGACGTTTTGTTGAAGAAATGGAAATTTCCTGCTACATCACCCTCCCAACCATAAACATAATTTTCGGTATCCACCTCTTTTAGTGCGTGGATTTTTAAGGTTTTAGTCAATGTTGCTCCATTTATAGATAATACTTCACCGACATTCGCCTTAATAAATTGAAATTTCTTTGCCATATTGTAAGATTTGTTTAATTGCGATTTGAATTTTATTTGAACAAATCTATATGTTGTATTTTTAAGGCATTTTGAGGTATAGACTACATTGGTTTGAATCAAGCTCTATTCAACCATTTTAGACTCATCTGGTTTATGTGAGCATAAAATCATCATATTTTTAGACTCTACTCGACTATCTGCACAAATAATCATCACATTTGACATCCATTGATGCCAATCATCGAATTCCTTCAACTCTACCATTGAGTTTATTTCATAATCAGTCGGGTTAAGCCTTCTTAAAAGGTGTACTTGCCAAGGCATTAAAGCTTTTCCCTTTAGATTTTCAATTTTTAATCTATAAGTAAGCCATAAATAATTATCAAATTGCTCCATGATTGCAACGTAAGTATCACAATGAATTTCATGTTCTATTGCCAAGGTTTTTAGATGAACCTTATTCGTAGTTGTTTTTTTATCGACTTTGTTCATTTTAAAAGCTTGCTTATGACAACAATTACAAAAAATACTATTAGGAAAATCCCTAAAATGATGATTATACAAAGCTCTGGATACATGGTTTAAGGTACTAAAGGTTCAACATCATCTCCGACCGCCCTATGATATACGTTACCAATTTTGGTGATTAATTCTCCATTTGATTGTTCAAAAATGTAGCCTTCATTTAGCCACACGATTAGTTCAGAAAGCCTCAATCTGTTTGGATGATTAGCAACTTGGTTCATCGCCCTAACTTGCATCTGTGCCTTTGTGAGAACGTCTCTACCTTTTTGAATTTTTTTGAAGCCAATACCATCTTTATCATCATCGGTTTCTTTTATGATAGCCCTTTGGAAATATGTCCAAAGACTAGGAGGCACTTGGTGGAAAGTATGGTAAGTAAAAAATACTTCGTTGCACTTAATTCGATTACCTGCCAAAATGGTAAATAAATGTTGAAACTTACGAGATGTTAGGTTACCCTTGATTACATTGTTAAGATCGTCGAAAATGATAATGAAATCTAGCAAGTTGTGTGCTTGATTAACAAAGTCTTGCAACTCCCCATCTGTTACTACAATCCAGTCAAACAGATTAGATTTTGCATTAGCAACTTGAAGAATTTTACTACAAGGAATTTTATGGAATACTCCTGGCATTTTCCAGCCGGGCTGAATCAAAGAAATGGCTTCTTGAATCTTTGATTTCGAAGAAAACATTGGATTGTATTCTTGTGGGTTAAAAATGATAACCCTTTTCGTTTTACCATGATGATAAGCCACTATTTGTAACATAGCTGCTGCGAATAGTGCAGAAACGGTTTTACCTGTACGTTGGCTACCAACAATCAGCCAATTAAAACTTTGTAATTCTGGCTTATTCATCTTTATTCTAAGTCATTTTCAGGCTTTTCATTATCAAAATCTACTTGCCCTTTTGTAAATTGTGGAAAGACGATTCTAGGATTTGTATTTTCGACTACTTCCTCATTTCGTTTTAATTCGCTTTCAGCCCACTTATCATTAATGTCCTTATCATCTACTTGCTCCGTCTCATTTTGCACATTACTTTGGTTGCTTTGAGCTTCCATGTTAACAATATCCATCAAAACCATTTTAGGGTCTGTAGATTCTTGGTTTTTTGTAATATTTTTGATAGCTCCATCAATGTATTTAGTTTTTAGAGCAGTTGCACCTTCAATGATTTTAGGTTTTAAATCAAGTGCATAATCGACTACATAGTCAGCAACAAGCTGTGTAAAAGGCTCTTGCATCTTCATCATCATCAACTCAATTGGGTTGATGTCCTTAAAATCTGGAGCAATACCATTACGATAATCCTCTTCAAATTCCATGACAAAATATTCTATGCAAGACTCTTTGAAATAATCTTCAATCTTAAAGTTTTCAATAGCCCGTAAATGCTTTTGGTTTCTTAAAATCTTTTGAATATCCTTTGATAATTGTGAAAATTCGTCATCGTCAATATCTTGGTGAGTTCTGGCGGTTTCATCGTCACCTTTATTTTGAATAATTACTTTAGCCAATACCTTTTGATAGAGGTATTTTCTTTGCAACTGTAGAATAATCATATCAGTTTTAACCGTCGCACGTTTTCTGAAAGATGCCATTAAAGCATCTGAAACCTCTCGCTCTATAACCTCTGGATGATGATAATGAACTTCCTCTTCCTCTTCTTCATATCGACTTTGTTCTTGCTGATACTGATAGTTTCTGAGTTGCCCATCATTGCCTCTTGAGGTTGTAGGATTACCCATCATTCCTTGATAGGCATGTTGGTTTGGTGATATTCCTCCGAAGGCATCAGCGGCGGTTTTTAAAGCATTCCCAGCCCCTTTTACAGTGTCAGTTGCTCTTTTAAATTTATCCAAAAATGACATATTGCTATTTGGTTAATTGTTTTAAGTTATAATATAAATTTTGAAAAGGGATGGGAAGTTTTTTGAAAATAAAAGTTCGTAACCATTTAAAACTATCACTTTTCAAACGTGAAAAGACAGATTTTTGAAAAGTGCCTGAGAGCTGCTGATACTGAATCTCAAATTGTCGCATTAGTTTCTTTCTACGGGATAACCGCCAAGCAGTTTTTGCCACTTCTTTTTCCACTACTTTCATCAACAGTGGTTCAAGGTTGATGTTTTGTTTTGTGATTACTCCAGCTTTGATACAGTGGCTAAGTAGTAGGTTGAGATGTAAAGTATTGAACTTTTCTAGGTCTGAAATAGTGCCTTGAAATTCGATTGCTTCTCGTGCTACTTCAAACTGTGTTTGCCAGAATTCTTCATCTCCATCACCAATGATTTTACTTATTCTTGTAGAACCATCTTGGAGGTGTTCCACGATTGCCAATTGTTTCATTTGAATGTATTTAAAAATTCAAAGAATGTTTCAACCTTTTGCACTTCCTCGGCTTTAATGCCTTCGTATAGCATATAGTTTAATTGCCTCATACGAAGCTGAGTCAGTGCATTTTGTTCCTGTTGAAAATAATAATTTATTGAATTCTGAACATTTTTCAACAGTATTTGAAAGATTTCGATAGCATTAAATGTATCCGATTTAGTGTTATCAGATACAAAATCAATGATAGTTTGCAGATATTCCATTGAAATTAAATCTTCCCTTGGATTTTCGTAAAAATCATGAATTATTTCTTCAAATCCTCTGTGTACAAAAACAGGAAGATTTTGCAAAATTACCTGTTTACGCCCGTTTACAGGGCTGTTCACACCTGCGTTCACATCTGTAAACGCTTGTTTACCAGATAATTGAGTGCCAATTTCTGGGTTTTGAAAAATAGAAGTATCTGTACACGGATTTCCATCCATATCAAAGTACATTTCATGCAATAGATTTGTTACCCAAACATCTACAGTTATGTTCTTCAAACCTGCAAAATATTGAAAGCGAGCTAAGGTATTTTGAGTAAGTATAATCAACAAACCATCGTTATTCTTCAAAAAATCAATGGCATGTCTAGCCTCAATGATTTCTTTTAGATAATCTGATTTATTTTTGCCTTTTGAAGCTGCTTCTAAGGTGAATTCCTTCTCAAGTTCATCGCTAGTTCGTATGCCTATGTGTCCCATGATTTAATTAGCTAAAGTGTTATACTGTCTCTCTAGGATAGACTTTACGGGTTCGGGAACACTGCTGAGTAATTCTTTTACAGATGTTTCACGCTTTTCTTTTATTTGCTCAGAAAGCAATTCAAAAGCTTCATTGATAGCTGCCATCAATTCATCGGGCGTTGGCTCTATTTTCCAGTTAAGATACGTGACCTTATTGTGTGAAACGATGATTAAAACATCATCCACAGTAAATTCAAATGTACTTTCAGCTAGTGTAGTTTCTACTACATCAAGCTTTGCTTTGAAATTCTCTAAATCAAATCCGAACATATTTCCTTCGATTTATATTGAAAAAGCGTAGGAAATATGTAATTTTAAGCTATTGATTTTCCCCAAAAACAATAAAACTGATTACATACCCCTACGTCCCTTTTTATTTCTCAAAATTGTTTAAAATTAAATTAGCCGAAAATAGCCGAAACGCTTTGGTAACGATACTGAAACACTTTGGTAACGATAAATGCTGCTTTTAGTAAATGGGACGTATAATTAGCAAAAAACAAATCAGATTTTATCTTGGTTATTCAAGTAGAAAGACATTTAATAGCCATCTCAGTAGCTCTGGGATAAAGGAAAAATTGCCTCAATTCTTTTTCTCAAAGAATAATTTCTTTGAAGGTGAAATTGAACAATTGGAAAAAATTTTTAATCTTAAGTTTGTTTTATGATATAGCTCCTTAATTTTTAGAAGAAAGCAACTTATCGCAAAATAAATGGCTTTCTTCTTATACTAGACAACTAAAAATTCATCTATACTTTTTGTAAATCAATTTGAGTAGGGCTCTCCTTTCAATTTTAATTTACATTCACTATTCCCTAAGTAATAAGGTTCAAAATTCTCACGACCATTCCTCTTTTTGATATTGCTTAACCTCTTTATTAAGGAATTAGCCTTTTCACTAGTTGATAATAGTTTAGTGATTATTTTGGTTGAAACAATTTTTTGAGATATGCTGTAACTAAAAATTACTTTATTGTTTTTTTTAGTATGAATCTTTTATGATGAATTCTATATAAAGTTACAAGTGGTTATCATTAATATAAAGTGTATTATTGGTACTAAATAGCATTTATATATCAATAATTCATAGGCTAAAGAGCTTAAAATAAGCTTTTTCAGCGTAGAATAAAGTGTATATTTGCACAATAATAAACTAAGAAAATATGGTAAATAATATAACATTTACAAACTATAAAATCTTTAATAGTGAACAAAATATTGTACTTGCCCCTATGACTATCTTAATTGGCAAAAATAGTTCAGGGAAAAGTGCTTTGGCAAAGCTCCCGACGTTGATTTCGGGAAGCTTAAAAGGTACGAAACAAGAACCCTTTAGTTGGGAAAATGAAGATGTTATTTTGGGAAATAATTATGCAGATTTGAACTATGAAAAAGATACTACTGGAGAGTTTGAATTTAGGTTAGAACTTAAAGATAAAAAGTTTTTACATATCAAAATATTATTTGGAGATTCCAACCTAACTATTCGCTCGTGGAATTATAATAATGAATTTAAAGTTCAATATTCTATTAAAGAAAAACTTTATACAATTAATGATGGAATAAAGCTGTATGAATGTATGTTTAACGGTTTTCTATTAAAAGAAATTGTCAATTTTGATGAAGAAATCCCAAGCCTAATTGATTTCAGTTTTGAATTTGACTATGTATGTTCATATAGGATTGAACCTAAATATATTAATGAAGACCTACCTAAGGAAAAAAATATCAAGAAAATTGGGATAGATGGTAAGCTAGCTTACGAAATATTAATTAATGATTCTATATATTCAGATAGCCATCTATTGCAGAAAGTAAGTAGTTGGTTTAAAGAAGTATTTGAAAACTGGGAAGTTAATATTGATAGAGATACACAACGTAATAAATTTTATTTTGAACTTAAAAGAGATTTTCCAAGACGATTTACTACATCTCTAGAAAATGTTGGACAAGGGATGAGTCAAATTTTGCCATTAATAACAAAATCTTTTTTAGACGAGGATAAACCCTCACTAAGTATTATAGAGGAGCCAGAATTACATTTACATCCTTCTGCTCATGGGGATTTAGCGGAACGTTTTGCGAAATCTCTAAAGGATGAAAATAAAAGATACTTGATTGAAACACATTCAGAAAACTTTATTCTAAGATTAAGAAGGTTGATTGCAGAAAGTAAATATCCTTATTTTACTGAGCAAAATCTTAAGATATATTATGTCCATTACGATGAATTATTAAATGAGAGTTTTTTGAAAGAAGTCGTAGTAGAAAAAAATGGAAATGTTAAAAATTGGCCTAAAGGTGTATTTAGTGAGTCAATGGATGAATTATTAGCAATGAAGAACGCTCAAAAGTAGATGTCTATATGCGAATAGAAATAAAAGAGAACATTTTTAATTCAAATGACCATAAAAAATTAGACCACCTTATTAGAATTGTATTTGAACGTCCTCTTGGTTCTGTTAATACAAAAGCTAAGGTATTTATAGATTTAAATGAGTGTTTGAATTCTAATCTTTATGAAAAGTTAGATTCTATAGATAAAGAACTATTAGAGGTTTCTACAAAAGATTATTTTTACGAAGATTCTCCAACAATAAATTACACTGTTTCAAATGATAATAATCAGGAATCTTATACTTTAGAAGAAGCAATAGCTTTATTAAATGCACCATTTTGGATTTTGCTTGAAAACTCCAGAAATGACCAAGAGCTTATCAAATCAATCATCTTTAATTTTGATGATAATGAAGAGTATCTTAAAGACTGTTTGAAAAATAGATGGATAGAATTTGATAATGCGGGTGGCTGTGGTAATGTAAAGAACTTATTAAAACAAAGAATTAATTCTTTTGAGAATTTTGCCAGTATCTATAGTACAAATCCTAGAAAATATTACCGTGGTATAGTTATTTTAGATAGTGATAAAGATTTCAAAACCCAGACTATTAAACCTGAATATGTCAAATTAGAATCTTTCTTTCAACGTACAAATATTCCTTATCATATTCTTGAAAAAAGAGCGATGGAAAACTATATGCCAGATGAAGTAATTATAGATATTTTAAGAAATAAATCAATGTCTAATAATCCTGATGATAAAAAATGTACGAGTTGGGGAAATTTATATCAATATTTGAATAGTGAACAAAAAGATTTTCTGAAATATGATGGTCTAGATAAATTTAACACTTTGAGTTTGGGTGCTCAAAATCTATATCGCAATTTATTACCAAGCAACTATAATATATTAGTTGCAGGAATACACTATAGAGATAATAATGCTACAGAAGACGAAGAAAAAAGATTCAAAAATGCTTTTCCTAAGTTGTTTACACTATCACCTTTAGTAAATAAGGCTTCCTTATCCTCTAGATGCGGTACAAATGAGTTGGAAAAAATTTTTAATATAATTAAACAATTGTTATGAGCTCATTAATAAGTTTAAAACCATCGAGTAATAATTTTGATAGCTATTTGAAAGATATTAATTCTGGTTTATTACAAATACCTGAATTTCAGCGTGATTTTGTATGGGGGCTTGAAAATGTACTTAACTTATTGAATAGTATAAAAAAAAATTACCCAATAGGCTCCTTTTTATTCTGGACACCCGAAACAGAATTTAGAATAGCAAAGCAAGTTGGCCCCTATTTTCTTAAAGATTCATATTTAGAAGATTTTGAACATAGACAAAGGAAATATATACTAGATGGGTATCAAAGAATGTCTACATTGTTTGGGGTACTTTCTAATCCCGAAGATATTGAAAATTTCACAATAAATACTGAATTATATAACTCTACTTTCAATATTAATTATAATCTTGAATCAGAAGTGTTTGAAGTGAATTTACGAAACTTGGAGACTTTCAGTGTTCCAGCTTATACTTTATTAGACTATGAATCTTTCTTAACGCATTCAGAAAAAATACAAAGAGAATATAATTCTGAACAGTCTAAAATTTATACTACTCGATTAAAAAGAATCGTTACAACTTTCACTAAATATCAAATGCCAGTAATCGAAATAGCAGGAGGTACTTTAGATGAAGCTATAGATATATTTACATTATTAAACAAAGAAGGTAAACCTATTACACCAGATTGGATATTGTCAGCAAAAACATATACAGATAATTTTAGACTAGGAGATAAAATTGATAACATAGTAGAGAAGATTGACAAGTATAATTTTATAGATAAAAAGCCTAGAGAAGTAGCTGTAAGAGATTTGATTTTTAGAAGTATTCAAAGCTCGTTTGGTGATTTATATTTAGATAATAAAAGAACAGACATAATAGCACTATCTAAAAAAGAGAACTTTCAAGCACAAGTCGATATTACTGTAAAAAGTATTGAACTTGTTGCTAAATTTTTATTTGAAGAACTCTTAATAGTTGATAATAAATTGTTACCAGCAAATATTCAATTTATTTTTTTGGTAGAATTTTTTAATCATGTTCCAAACCCAAATCAAAAACAAATAGAAAAATTAAAACTATGGTTTTGGGTTACAACATATTCCAATTATTTTACAATTTTTAGTCCAAGTAAAAGAAAAACGGCATTCCAACATTTTCAAAGGTTTATTTATGAAGTAGATATAAACCCTGTTTACCATGAAGTAAATAACCATATATTTGATGTACCGATATTACCTGAAAAAGTAAATTTAGGTTCCGTCCGTTCAAAAGCTCATATTTTATTCATGTTAAATTATTCAAATAATTTCGAGCGAGTAGATGTTGAATACGTGGTAGATTATAAGATTTTAAAATTATTTTCTGAAACAGAAGTGCCTTTTTATTTGAAAGAAAGTGCAAACATGGTAGTGTGTTTAAACACTACAACCAATAGTATATTTATATATGAAGGTAAAAAGAAATCTGACTTATCTTTCATGCTTCACCAAGAGAATAGAGGAAAATATTTAGAGTATTTTATTACTGATGAAATGAGAGACAATTATTCAAAAGGTAATATTATTCGTGTACTTGAGTTAAGATACCACTTGATTTATACAAAAGAGCGAGATTTTGTAGATAAATTTGATTTGGAATATCAAGAAAAATATGAATTATTTTAATAATTCTACACTATTTTGATTTTATAACCCATCTACTATAATCAAAAAAGTATAGAATTATCAGGTATATTTAAATTATCGAATTGTAAGAAGGTGAGTACTATTTTTTGCTTTAATCTTTCTTTCAAGGCTCAATATCTAAATTCCATTGGTTTGAGTTAAAAGCACCACAATCACATTGAATGGGTTCATAATTTTCTACAATTTCATATTTTGCAAATACTTTCTTGAAGTGAGGATAATGTCACAGTTACTGGTATATGTTCATTTCTAATCTTCGTGAAAATTGGCTCAAATTACTCAATTAACATCGGTTATTAAATAACATTTGTACTTACAATTTTTATGGAGAATAATAATTTTTTAGGCAACTAAACCTTTTCAAAAATCTTTATGTACAAACAATAAACTCCATAACAATTCTGTAAAAAAGTCTTTAAACAACCAATAAAATCAGCATGCTTGAAAATATTATACATTCTTTTGATTCAGTTTATAATAAATTAATCGTTTGGAAATTTTGGGGATAATACTTTATCCCCAAGTTTATAGTTGTGCATATTTTTTTCGTTTTTTCTTACCGTTCACATTGTATTCTTTTCCGATTCTTTTCCCTTGGTTGATTAGCCATTTACCCAGCTCTCGCATTTTCTTAGGTGTTATTTGTACTTTACCTTCAAATGCTAATTCTAAGTCGACTACATCCCAATCTCTTTTTTCCTTTTCAAGAATTTGAACAGTAATTATTGAATCAAACTCCACAGATTCTTGTACAACCATAAGATTAATTTTCAGTTAGGGGTACAATTTCAAGATGTTGGATTGATACTAAACCTCGTTTGCCTTCAATCATACAAACTTCTTCGCCTGATGGCAATTCTGTTACTTCTGAAAGAATACGGGTTTTAACAGGGTTTAATTTTGTACCATCTTCTTTGATGGTATGATAGTAAGTAACTAATTGACCGACGGTAACTTCTGATTTTTGCATTGTTTGAATTGTTTATTTGTTTGAAAATGCTTTAATTAATCTTTAAACTTTTTACGATTGTGCCTTTAGGAAGAATGATTTCGTGAAATTTACCTGAGTAACTATTCTGCATTATAATTCGGTTGATGGTGTCTCTAGTCTCTAAAGAATATTGAAGGCTGCAGATTTTTCTATAGAATGGTATTTCATTACTATTCTTGGTTTTATTACCATGCTCTTCCATATCTAAGCGTTCGTTGATGACTGTACAGAATATAAAAACCAAGAAGCCAAAAGCAAGTGCTTTGATAAGTTCGCTTAACAACTTTATCATGAAATTTTGAGTTTTATGTGAATGATTGAAATGAATAATCTCCGTTAATGAGTGCAGAAATTGAACACGATAAAATCCATTTTTCAATTCTTGAATTATTGCTCATTTGAACGCTAATAATATCTCTTTCTGGATCCATGGAAATTACCTTTATGGGTATTGAATCATAGGGTTCATTATCATTGGTAAGATATTGTGAGTAAAAGGTATCACCGACACGAAATTTGTATTTTCCCTTTTCATCTTCTTCAATAAAAACTTCAATGTTATCATAGCCGTTGGTATCGGTTATTTCGTTGTTTAGATAACCGTTTAGCAAAAAATACTCTTTGCTATCTGGATTTAGCTTTGTGTTGGTTTTGCCGATTTCAACTAATTCATTGGCTGTTTCTAACTGGTTTTCATCTATCAAAAAGCCCATTTTGCGGGTAATTGTCTCAGTGACTTTAATCCATATTACTTTTTCCATTTTCGTTATTTGGTTTAACTTTTAATAAAAATATGTGGTAAATTATGCTTTGAATAACCTTCCCAACCTACAGAATTCCTTTCTGTTAGAAATTCATCCCATTGTTTGATAAGCTTTTCTTGTTCTGCTTTACAATCTGGATAATTGTACATCTTCATCAGTTCTCGAAAATTGTTAAAATTATTAATGTCGAAAAAAAAGGACGATAAAACATCAACACTAGCTTTTCCAGCCTTAATCATCGGTATTCTTGCGAATTGATTCATTAAATAACTATCAAGATTTTTCCTGAGTACATTTTATATTTTAAACAGATTTGGTGCATTGATGGAATTGCCCTGAATGTATAGTGTTCCCCATCTACACTATTGAATTGTTTGATATATGGCTGTCCTTTTAAGATTTTCCAACCGTTTCGCTTTGCCATAATAACGGCTCTTTTTTCAGCAAAGGAAAATGGAAGATCGATGCAATTATTTAAGTAATCCCTGATAAACAAGCTGGCATTACAATGAAACTCTTTTCGTGCTGTTTTAACCTCTCTGTCAGAGATTATTGTAATTGTTTCGCTCATCGTTTGTTTCTGTCGTGAATTCCCTCTATAACTTTTTCAAAATCTTCTACTTGCTTCTTGAGATAACCAACCGCTGCGACAATAGCAGATTCAATCGTTTTGTGATGCTCTGGTTCGATTTCCGCTATCTGGAGAAAGTTTTCTCCACGATTGCAAACTTTAATAAAGAATCCATCCTCAACATCGTGATTAAAGACTACTGTCTTTTCTTGGATTAATTTTTCAAATTGTTCTAATAATTCGTTCATTATTTCTTGCAGTTTTTCAGCATAAAATGCAGTGTTAAATACTTCTCTTTTTCATCAAAAATTGTTTGATAATCATTCAACTCGCAAACCTTTAAGCATTCATCAAGGAAAACAATTTTGGTTTTATAAATAGCCATCGCTATTCCGTAATCCTCTTTAGGAAGTTGTCCTAAAAGTTGAATGGAGCTTATCTGTAGGGCTGTTTCTTTACCGCTTAGTTTCATTTGATTTTTGGATGTATGAATTAATTGAAAGCCCTATTTTCAGGATACTTAATACAGAAAGAAACCAGCACATAAATAAGAATAAGAAGTGTCTATAACCCCATTTGAAATTTGTGTCTATCGAACCGTCAGTCGCTTGTTTTAGGATATATTTGTTACTTGGATTATCCCATTGCATTGTCATGCCTACTTTTTCATCACCGAAAAAACCTGAAGCTTGTAGGTAATCTGTCAAAAAACTTATACTGATTGCGGAGCCGAAAAAGAGTAATATCCAGATGGCTGTTAATAGAAAATATTTGTCTTTCATTTCAATAAATTTTAAGTGATTTTTACTAGATGTTAATGCCTTTATTTCAAGCGATTTTAGCTTAGTTTTTTTGAGTTTATGATAAAAAAAAACTTCTAATAATACTTGAATCTGTTTGTCTGTTGGTAATTGATATTTACCTTCTTTTTCTAATGAATTCATAGTTTTTGAAGAGTAATAAATCTTTGGTAGATTTAAATTTGAATAATACTGGTAATGGAAAAAAAATCACAGGTATAACTAAAAGAATATGGTAATTATCTAATATTTTAAACCACTCCTTTCTAAACCTAAAATGCCAAAGTATTTGAATCACAATCACTAAGATTTTAAATAGCCTTTCAACAATTAGGTACAGGATTAATAACATCCATCCAAAAATGTACAGACAAGCAATTAGTAGGTATTTCATCACTTCATAATGTTTAAACGTTCTGCTATTATTTGTACAATTTGTGCGTATTCTAATTTTATGCTTTCTTCTGAAAGCATTTCTAAGTAATTCTGTCAAAAGCTATTCTTTCAATTTCAGATGAGCCATTTATAGACATTGCAATATCACGAGCCTCATCCCAAAAAGCTGAAATCCAAGCATTCAAATCATCTACTTCAATCCAATCTTCTCTTCCAAAGAAATGAACAGTTCTGTCAATTTCATTAACGTCGACATATTCTGAAATTTTTGCCATCTTAATAGTTGTTAAATAATCCAATTTTTTGTTCAGGGTAATTCATCCAAATAACTTCTTGGACTTCGCTAGAACGTATGTTATTTTTTTTGATTGGCAATTCTACTTTTCTCCAGTCCGAGTACAAATCATTGTATAATTTTGTGTTATAACTACTAATCATGGCCAGTCCATTTATACTGTGAAGTTTCTCTGAAAGAGTTATGTGGTCTTCGGTTGAAAATTCAAACTTATAATCATTAAATGAAGCTCTACATTCTTCTGGATAGGGTGGGTCAGCATAAAAGAATGTTTTTTGACTATCTATCTTACCTATAGCTACTTCAAAACTAAAATTGGTTATTTGGATATTAGTTCTTATTGCTTCAGCAACTTCATGAAGTTTTTCTAAAGCATTATTCCATTTTGATACGGTTTCTCCACCTTTGGCATTATTTTGAGACTTAGCCATGTGCCAACCTTTATTCTTTCTTGAGCAACCCAATCCAAAAAATGACTGTCTTACTCTTACATAGAATCGTCTTGCTTGCTCAATTTTATTTTGTGATGGTTCCCAACACCTATCATACTCTAAATTTGAACAAGGTGTTAATAAAAGCAATCTCATAAGCTCTTGTTCATTATCCCTTAAAACTTCAAAGAAGTTGGTAATGTCTTCATTAATTTCATTGACTGTTTTTATAACTTTTCCCTTGTAATTGAGTGAAACAGCACAACTTCCACCAAAAAGTTCACATAAATGATTAAACAATGAAGGGTCTGGAAAATGGTAATTCAAATGTTCTATCCAACTGAATTTTCCTCCAAAATAATTAAATGCAATAATTTTAGACTTATTCCCACTCATCACTTTATTTTATTTAAATGTTCTGTAATGTTGTAACCAGCGTTTTTAAAGCCAACTGAAAAGCCACCAGTACCACTGAAAAGCTCTACCATTGAGATGTCTTTTTTCATAGTATCTTGAGTTTTGCATAACCTTGAGTGTATGCTGAATGGATTGAATCTTTTTCAGTGAAGTCTTTTTGCTCGTGAGTCATATTGCCGTAAATAAAATCAACGATTAACTCATGGTTATCAATCATTTCGTCAATTTTATCTTGTTCAACAAAAATGAATTTTGACACAAAAACAGTTGCAGGATAGGTAATTCTTACCTTTTTAAGTTCGCTCATTTTTGGGGAAATTTTTAGATTAATTGGCAAAGGGTTTAAATTTCAAAAGCTCTTTAAATTCAGTTATGCTCTTCCCAAGTATGTGGTTTGAAGAATCATTATAGTCGTAGTCGCAAGAATGATTATGATAATGAATATCAACTTGATTTTCATCGCTAAAAAAGAAGTGAAACGATATTGAACCATCGTAAAATTCTTCGTTATGAATCACACAATAAGACCACTCTGACAAACCTTTTGAATCGAATGTAAATTGAATGTTTCGTTTAACTAATTCATTCACGCACTGGCTGATAAGGGTTGCCTTTGGGGAGAAAAGCAGTTGCTTAATTCCTAGAGAATCTATGATAAGAACATTGTACACTAAGCACAAAGTGAAAATTGTACCTAATATAAGATTGACAAAAATTGTTTGCCATGTGCATAAGTCATTTATCATCTTCTATAAAGGGTTTTAATTTCAGAAGCTCATCCATAGTGGTGATATTAACTCTTACGCCTTTTCCCAAATATTTATACACTGTAATTTCATTTACGAAATCAATAAAGAAATATGGTTCTTGTTCTTGAACATTCTCAATAAAACAATCTCCATCTTTGTCAAAGCCAACCGTAAAATCAATTTTCCTTTGAACCAATTCTTTGATACATTGCTGAAAAAGCGTCTCTTTCATTTTAAGTCTTTGTGCCTTTTTCTTGAAGTAGATTATTCCTACCAATACTGGGGAGATAGTTACCAAAAAAAATGTGATAATTCCAGCCATAATAGTGATTAAAAAATCTTCTGTAGTAGTCTTACTCATAGCTCAATTTGGTTCTGGTTTGGTTGATTCTAATATTACTTTTAAGCTTGCAGTTTTCATCTGAATCAAGTAATCTATTTCCCAATATATCACATTCAGTATCTACAATATCCAAGCTGTGAAAGTAATCTTGGAGGTCTTGCTTTTTTGACTCTTTCGTTGCTTCTCGTTGTTCGTGTCCTGGTCTTTTAGGAATGGTGATTATCATCATTTGGATATTTTATTTTGAGGTAAACGATTTCAAAAAGGAGTTCTAAAATTGGCATCAGGAATGCCATCGTTAGCACAAAATTCGATTTTTGAAGGCTTGTAACTTGCGATACTGAAGCAATGAATTCGTTAGAAACCTTCATATTAAAATTGATAGCTGAAAACAACACTTGGATGGCAAACACTATCAACATTATCAAAATAGCGTAAATGCGTAAAGAGTTATTAACATTTTGTATTAGCATTATTAGTGGAGCAAATACTACAACAATAGCGACACAAAAAGCGACAAAATGAATGTCGTGCATTTGTATCAATACGCTAAAAACGCTACTAATGCTATAAATTTTCATCAATCCGATATTGATTAATATCAACCAAGCTTTTTCGCTTTTTCGCTCATCTTTCGCTACTAAAACGTCACTAATTTTGTTTATAACTTCTTCTTTTTCAGATTTTACCGTAAAATTATCGTCACTAATTCGCTCATCTACCGCTATTGTTACTTCCTCTGTTTTTATAGAAGAAATTGCATTAGCTTTGTCTAAAATAGTAGCCTCCCATTGTGACCGATACATACGCATTGTCGATGATGGATAGCCCAATTCCTTCGCTACATCCGCTGCAGTTTTTCCCTTTGAAAAAAGGTTAAAAACAGCTTCTTTATCTATTTTATTGCGGATTGCCATTTACTTATTTTTGTTTTTTTTGAAGAGGTAATATTCATAATCATCAGGCTGTCGCCAGTGGTCTGTGTCAAAAACTTCAAGCAGTTCATCACTCTGATTATCAATCAACCAAGCATACCCAACTTCCATTCTTTCATGTATTGTTTTGATATACTCTTTTGCCTTTTTAGGGTTCAATCGGTTGATGAAACTGTAATGTGTTTTTGTTTCGCCATTTTTTAATATTATCCAAACCCTGTATAGCGACTTCTCGGGGTGTGGTTGTCGTTCTTTGGTAGAGGTACTCAATTTTCTAAATTTTTAAACCATTCATTGAAAGGTTTTTCGGGTTGGTCAAAAACAAATTGAATGCTTTCAAAATCATTTGTTTGTTAACCGTGCAACGTTCAATGTGAGCCTTCCAATAGGAAATTAAATCGATCATTGAATGTATTTTTTTGATATTCCGTGGTACTTTCCCAGTTCTAACAGATTTTTCGGCAGCTCTCAGAATCTTTCGGTCTTTATTTAGCTTATTTTTTCTGAATCTGCCATAAGCCCGGCTCAAACCATGTGCAAAACTTTTATCGAAAAATACTGCTGGATTAGCGTGGACATAGCTATCAGGCTTATTATCAAGTTCTTCACGTGTCATCACAACCAATTCTTTCAAATCCTCAAACATTTTTTCTAAAAACTCCAAGGTACAGTTCTTGTTTTTCACGTAAGGCTGAAACCAATGAATCCAGATGGTGTTAAGTATCAATTTTTGTTGAGTTTTACAGCTTTCTCGGTGACGTGGATATAAAATTGGCATCGCATATCTATATAATTCAACAGTTAATTCCACTGATTTGGCTCTAATTTCATCAGTTTCAGGCTTTTCCACAGCGTTATCCACATTTTTGGAGGTATCAACTGCACTTGTGATTTTTTCAGTGCTTGAAGGCTTACCGAAATATTTGCCCTTTATTTGCTCGCTACGGAACGATATATCATTTTCGACATCGCCCGCAGTTTGGGTATTATTTTGGGCTTGTTGCCCTTGCAAATAACGTTTTAGGAAAGGATTAATGTTAGCAGGTTGACTCTCTTCATTTGTTCCTGTTTCTTGTTCCTGAATAACTGTAAAGTTATCCGCTTTTCCACAGGGACTTATAGTAGTATTATGCTTTAGCATTGTTCCTTTAATAAAAGGTAGATTGCAATTTGCAACCAGAGGCAAAAGGGGCGATTGGTTTTGGTTTTCAAAATTTTGAGGTTTTTGCCACTTTTTTTCGGTTTCCGTTCCCCAATTTTCGATAATTTGACCCGTTAAAATCCAAGGATTTATCAAAATAGTATAATCTTGATAAAAGCCATGAAAAATTTTCCGCATTAATACACCACGACCTTCACCAAGGTCAACCTTACAAAGAAAGTTCATGGCTCTCCATGCAGTTGACTTCGCTTCTACACCTACACGCTCTATTAAATCAAGGTTGTTTAGGTATAAATTCGGTAGCATTTCAGGGTTTTTATCACCCCATCTTTTAAGTTCTAATGTATAGAACTTATTGTAAAATGCGTACAAAATCCTGTTCGCAACATTGTCACGTGTAAGCCTAATTTTGGCTTTTAAGTCCTCACGTGAGTCATTATACGTTTCCTTAAAAATCCTGTAACGCTCGTGCATTGGGCTGAGCGAAAAAGAATTTCCAGTTTTAAAACTTTTGTTATTGCCTGGCTTCCCATTCTGAGAAGAGATGGGCAATTGAACAATGTTTGGATTTTGTGATAACATTTTACAAAAATTAAGTTTTTCGGTCTTTCCTTGCTGTCAATCCAGTTGTTTCTATTTTTTGAGAGTCATTGACTAACTGAATAAAGAAGTTTTGACTCTGTAGCGGGAGCAAGAATCGAACTTGCTACCTTAAGGTTATGAGTCTCACGAGCTACCTCTGCCCTATCCTGCCTTAATATTGACTACTTCATCATACCCATCCTCAAAATCATCTTTTCTCTTGGGATAAGTAAAGTTATTTTCATCGGTAATAAGGACATCTAAAGGAGTAAACACATGAAAACATCCATTATTCCAAGGAATCAAATAACATTCGTCATTGGAATGACTTACAGGAAGTCCTTTATAGGTAAAATGCCAAGGCATACCATTTACAATATTACCGCCATTGTCTTTGCCAAATTGTACAAATTCTTCAAAGGTAATTGCCTCTATTACTACAGGTTTTCTGATGTATTTAGCCATTTTAAAATTAAGTTTAAAAGAGGGAGGCTTCTCACACCTCCCTTTTACTTGCACACATTTTACTCTACTTCATTTGTGATGGTTGAGAGAATCGAACTCCCATTAACTAACGACCTTCCAACATTAGCCTTTTCCAATTAAAAACCATCATCTAAATGACTGTATATTAATATGTAAAAGCTTCATAAAATCCCCTAGGCAAAACCTAGGGTTTTATAACTTACCTCTACACCTATTTAACTTAATTAACAAATTGTAATGAATTCTTTGGAAAAACACGTTGGTTTTTCGAATTGGCATCTTCAACTGGGATAAATCTACCATCTATTGGTAAAACTTTTATGGTTTGTCCTTTTAGGAAACCGTGGATTGGCAACGTAGTAGTTGCAATAATAACAGGATTCATCTTTGTGAGTTAAATTTGATGGTTGAGTAAATCATTAATACAAATCCAAAAAGAAAAAAGGCTATAGACAGCTTAAAAAATGCTATCAAAAAGCAAACTATTGAAAACAATCCTAAGAAGTATTTCATTTGATGATAAGTTTAGACTTTTTACAAGCTTTCAGGTTATGAAGTGGGCAAACCAAAACACCATCTTGCTCAATCATTTTTGTACCCAAATGCGGACAAATATTTTCTTTAACTTCTTTGCCTAGAAATTTGTCATACCACTTATAGTACTTCAAACCCTTTAAATGAGACCAAATGCTTGTTGCTTCTCGACTAGGTGGATTCACACCTGTGGTTAACCTAACACATTTCTTCTGCTTAACTAATAGCTCAACGATGCAATTCCAATCAATATCCAATTCATCAGCACATAGAATAACATTTGTTCTACCTTCATCATCAATCTGGTATTTTTCGGTTACTGATTTTGGCAGAAAAAATCTTCCATCAATATGATAATGCTCGCCAACAACACCCAGCTCAGGGTCAGCATGTCTTTTGCCTATTAATGGTATAATTGCACCATCCTTCATTTTCGCACATCTAATAGGGTAACTCTTACCTACAGTTAGTTGCGTAGTTTCATCAATTGGGGTTAAAACAGCTTTCATATTACAAAGCCATTGGGAGTTCTTCGCCGATTAATTGGAAAAACTCATAAGTTCCATTGAGCTTCCATTTTCCATTAACTTTTACAAAAAGTTTTTCCAAAACTGCTTCCTCCCTAGAATCAAAGTCAAATTTTGAATTACGTACAACGTTGATAAATCTAGTTTCGGCAGACTCAGGTAACAGCACCTTGAAAGCCTTTTCAACCCTTTTCCTATCAGACGGAGTAAGGTTTTGTATTTTTGTTTTTACGGGTATTTTTTCGTTTATATAACTCATATATAATTTTTTTAATGATGGTTATACTTATTTAATGACAAGTAAAATTCTTTAAAAAAAATATAGGGGTAAATGAAAATTATATTGTCATTAAACTATATTTACATGATTTTTAAACGAACTTTAATTAAATTATACTTCAAAGTAAAGTAAATTACTTTACTTTGTCAAGTAATTTACTTTAAAATAATTACACAAAATATGTCAAAATATCCTATTGGCTTGATAATCAAGGATTTAATAGCCGAAAAAAATCTATCTATTTCCATAATTGCAAACCAATTAGGAATTTCAAGGCAAGCTATCTACCAAAGTTTTAATCGAAAAACAATGGATAAGGAAGATATTGAAAAATGGGCTAAAGCATTAGAAACAACATCAGAAGTCATACTTTCAAAAATTGATGGCAAAAAAGAAGACAATGAAGAGAACAATTATTTGTTACAAATTCTTGAAAGAATTGAAAAACAAATGACGGAACAATCAGAACAATTAAGGCGAAAAGATGAACAAATTAGTCAGTTACTGCAAACAAATAATGCACTTGTTATGAATTCCTTAAAAAAGGATGAGCCTGCCCCAAATTCACCGAGTACCACTGGGAAAATAGTAGTTTTATTTCCTGAATTTGAGAAAAAAATATTGGCTAATTGTTAGTCAGCTTTTTTTTTGATTATTTTTTGGTGGCACTTGTGGCGGCAGGCAAGTTAGCTAATTGCTAACTAGGTGAAAAAGAAATATTTGGACGGCTAAAATGTAGAGCCTCACTCTCTACAAAGGTTAGCTTAACAGCTAACCTTTTTTGTTTTATACAGTTTTCTTAACATTAAACATTAAAACTATGTGGATAGAAGAAGACAATAAATTGAAAAAAGATTTTCTTTTCAAAGACTTTTCAGAGGCTTTTGCCTTTATGACTCGTGTGGCTTTCTTAGCTGAAAAACAAAATCACCACCCTTTCTGGACAAATGTTTATAACAAAGTAAGCATAGAACTCTATACGCATGATGCTGGAAATATCATTACTGAAAAAGATTACAAACTGGCAAAAGCAATAGATTTGTTAATTCTTTAATCTTTCTGTACTCCAAGTTCGCTTGATATAGCCTTAAATTCCCCAATACCAATCATTATGAAATTATACCTTGTTCCCACGCCCATCGGAAATTTGGATGATATTACTTACAGAGCTGTAAAGATTTTACAATCTGTTGATGCTGTATTAGCTGAGGATACCAGAAATTCAGGGATATTGCTAAAACATTTGAATATATCAAAACCTTTGTATGCACATCATGCACACAACGAGCATCATGGTACAAATGGCATCATCAAATTATTGAAAGAAGGAAAAGTATTGGCATTGGTTTCGGATGCTGGTACACCTGCTATTTCTGACCCTGGTTTTTTATTGGTACGTGAATGTTTGAAACAGGGTATTGAAGTAGAATGCTTACCAGGTGCTACTGCTTTTGTTCCTGCTTTGGTAAATTCTGGCTTACCTGCTGATCGTTTTATTTTTGAAGGTTTCCTTCCTCATAAAAAAGGCAGGCAAACAAGGCTTAAAAATTTGGTAGAAGAAGAAAGAACGATTATCCTTTATGAATCTCCACATCGTCTTTTAAAAACACTTGAACAATTAGCGGAATTCTTAGGAATAGAGCGCCAAGCTTGCGTTTCTCGTGAATTAACGAAAGTTTTTGAAGAAAATATTAGAGGTACATTATCTGAAATACTTTTGCACTACCAAAGCAACCCAAACACAATTAAAGGTGAAATTGTGATTGTTGTTGCTGGTAAAGCATAAAAATTTATTATTTTAGGGGGTTAATTCATCCCAAATCCAAACTAATCTATGAAATACCTCTCTTCATTTAAACATTTAATACTATTTTTTGCCTTCCTGATTTCTACAAACATCAGGACTGAAGCTCAAAATCTTTCTGCAAACAGCAAAGTAAGTTTAATTACTGTTGAACCAGGCAATGAACTAAACGATGCTTTCGGGCATACGCTTTTATGGATTTATGACCCTGAAAATCAAATAGATAAAGCTTACAATTTTGGTGTTTATGATTTTGAAACTGAAAATTTCTATTGGAAATTTGTCAAAGGTCAGCTTCCATACAAGATGTCTCATGCGCCTTTAATGGCTTACCAAGAGTATTATCAGCAGCAACATCGCAATATGACGGAGCAAGTACTTGATATTTCGGCTAGTCAAAAGCAAATTGTCTATAAGCATCTTGAAAGTACTTATAACGACCCTAGCAAAAGGGTTTATATGTATAAATTCTTTTACGATAATTGTGCAACAAGGGTAAGAGACGCCATGATGTTGGCTTGTACAGATAGTGTTCATTTACAGAATATCCCTGAAATGAATGATAGTACTTATCGCCAATGGATGAACAAATGTTTAATCCGAAAGCATCATTATTGGTCTGCTTTAGGAATGAATATTGCCTTAGGTGCACCTGCTGATGAAAGAATTTTACAATTCAAAGCCTGTTATTTACCTGAAAATTTACAAAAAAGTATGCGTGCCGCTAAAAGAATGACGCACCACGTTTTACGCTTTTTAGTTCGTTCAGAAAATACGCTTTATTCAACAACTCCAATCGACGAAGAACCTCTTTTTATACTGACCCCAAGATTTTGGCTATTACTAATATTTATCTTTACTGGCTATAAAACCTATTTCCACTGGAAAAGGCGGCAAAAAGGATATTCTTTTGATAAAATACTTTTTTCAATTGCTGGTCTAATTGGCTGGTTATTACTTTTCTTATGGTTCGGAACAGATCATGGCGTAACAAACTACAACAGAAATTTATTATGGGCTTTTCCATTACACCTTCCGTTGATGTGGTTTATGCAAGAACGTAACGGTAGTTACTGGTATGGCTACTACTATATGGTTGTAGGTTTATTACTTGCAATGGGATTATTTTATGCAGTTCAATATTCTTGGGATATTACTTTATTGGTTTTAATTCTTATCGTTAGAGCATTTTATCATGCTGGCTTTGAAAGAGAACATAGAATGACGCAAACTAAATTCCGTAAAATTATTAAAGGAAGACGTTTGGAAGTTATTCATAATGAGCATAATCTTGAGTAATCAATTATCAAAATTTCATAAAAAAGCCATTCTTCATTCGAAGAATGGCTTTTTTATGATTAGTAAAATTTACTTTACTGCCAATACTCCTGTTTTATAAATCTTTTCTAAAATTCCATCTCTGAAACTTCTGCCTACTGGTAAACTTTTTCCAGAAACAATTAAATCGCCTGCTTCAATAGAAGTTACTTTGGCTATCGACACAATAAATGATTTATGAATTCTTGCAAATTGTTCTGCTGGTAAAATATCACCAATACCATTCATGGTTTGATAGGTAACAAAAGTACCTGCCAAAGTGTGAATTCGGATATAATCTTTTAAACTTTCGATGAATAAAATATCTGAAAAATTAATCTTTACAATTCGTTTATCAACTTTAATAAACATTGCTTCTGGGCGTTCGTTTGCATTTAATAGAACAGAAGTACTAGTAGTTATTTGTTGATTTGCTTCGTTTTCTTTCGGTACAACTTTATTTACTGCCTTTACAAAACGTTGAAAAGGAATAGGTTTCAATAAGTAATCTACCACACTCAGTTCAAAACTTTCAACTGCGTAATCTCGATAAGCCGTTGTGATAATTACTTTTGGTGGATTTTGAAGACTTTTCAACAATTCCATTCCATCTAAAGTTGGCATTTCAATGTCCAGAAAAAGTAAATCTATATCCCCTTTTTTCAGGTAATTAAAAGCTTGAATACCGTTTTCACAACGCCCAACTAATTCAAGGCTGTCGATTCTTTCGATAAAAGTTTCTAATACATCTAATGCCAACGGCTCATCATCTACTATAAGGGTTTTCAATTTCATGTGCCTATTTTAAAGGAATAAATAATGAAATAACGTATTGTTTTTCAGTAGGTTCTATATTCAATTCGTAATTGTTGCCATAAAGTAAGGCTAATCTTCGCTGAACATTTTTAAGCCCTAAACCTTTATGTTTTTTTCGATTTGAACTATTATCAAATCTAGGATTTACAACCACAAAAAGTAATTTTCCGTTTAAGATTTTAAGGCTAATTTGCAAATCTAAAACACCTGTTTCATGCGAAGTGCCATGCTTGAAGGCATTTTCAATAAATGGTAATAAAAGAAGTGGCGCAAGTTTGCGTTGTTCGATACTTCCTTCAATTTGAAAATCTAAATTTAAACGTTTCCCGAATCTCAGGCTTTCTAAATCTAAATAATTTTGAATATGTTCTATTTCTTTTTTCAATGTCGTTTCATGGCTATCCGATTCATACAACATGTAACTCATTAATCCTGAAAGCTTTACCACTACTTCTGGTGCTAAATCCGATTTTTTGATGGTTAACGAATATAAATTATTTAAGGTATTAAAAAAGAAATGTGGCTGAATCTGAGACTTCAAAAACTCTAATTCGTTTTTTACACTTTGTCCTTCTAATTCTTTAATTTTTTCTTGATTATCAATCCAGTCTTTCGTTAGTTTCAATCCGCTGGTTACTCCTAAAACCGAAAAAGTATCAAACATTCTTTTTGCTGTAGGTTTTGGGTCGAATAAAACGTTAGGATGATAACCTACTGGACAATAATTGATTAAAATCAAGTGATTAATCAGCGTTTGAATAACAGCCACCGACAACAAAGTAGATAAAACCAAAAACACAAAATATTGAAAATATTTACCTGTAAGTAAAAAGTGTGGAATCAAATAGTAAATATTTCCATAGACAAGAATAACGTAAAACGGGAATTTTACCGAATATTCAAAAACTGCCTGCGTGTAATTATTAAGCAAAAAACCAAAGTACAAAATATTGTACATACTCAGTACAAGCCAAAAAAGGGAATGATAAGCCCAACGCTGACTAAGTACTCCTTTGGCTGGGAGATCCGTAAAAAAGGGCGTTCTATGTGGAAACGAAGCAGTTGATTGCACGATTAATAGCTTTTATATTGAGAAGACTGTATATCAAATTTATACAAAAAATTAGTAAAAATATATTCTTTTCGATGAACAGTAAAACAAAATAAATTTTACTCATTTTACATCATTTACGTTATTGGTCGAAACTATATTGTTTTTTGGCGAATTTATCTAAATCCATATACAAATTATACGTTATTTGCGAACTGTAATCTTTTGAATTACAATTCATCAACATAAAATTATACCGAGTAAATTTCAAAAGCTCCGAAGTAAACGTAAAACTTGTGTTTATTACGGAGCTTTTTTTTAATAATCTTCTCAAAAGGTCTTTTTAAAATAAGAAAAATAATAATTAATTTGGTTAAGGGGTCTAGGGACGTAGCTTTGCTGTGTCCCTAATTTTTGTCACCTCAAACCGCTTTGAAGTAAAAACAACCTCTTTATTAACACTATTAATTATGCGATATTTTTACGCTTTGGGTTTACTTTTTTGTTTTAGCAACCTCATTCAAGCACAAGAAATTTTCTTGCCAGATTCTATCAAAAAACAAACACAAGCTGTTCGTATTGACCATTCTATCAAAATTGACGGAAAATTAGAAGAATCTGCGTGGAGTACAGCAAATCCAATTACCAATTTTGTACAAGTTGAGCCTTTTCAAAAACAAAAGGCTTCACAAAAATCTGTGTTCAAATTATTATATAATAAAGATTACTTGTACATCGCCGCCGTTTTGCATGAACCCTTGGGCAAAAAAGCATTGCGTGTGACGAATCTTCAACGGGATTTTGAATATGGTAGAAGTGACCAAATCGGTATTTCAATTGATGGATTTAACGACGAACGAAATGCCATGATTTTCATGACCAATCCTTATGGCTCACAAAGAGATTTATTGGCTTTCGACGACCAAGTTTTTGATGAAGATTGGGATGGACTTTGGCGTGTGCGTACTTCCAGAACAGACACCGCTTGGATAGCGGAGTTTTCAATTCCTTGGCAAACATTGAGATACCAACGAAGTTCCGATTTTAATACTTGGGGCATTAATTTTTTTAGAATGCGAAGAATGACCAACGAACAAACGATTTGGTCGGCTTTACCACGTTCATTTACGCCTGCTAGAATGCAATATGCTGGAAAATTGTCCAATATTTCACCGCCACCACCAAAAGCAAATATTAGATTTCAGCCATATTTGTTAATTTCCGAAGATAGATACGACGGCTCTGAGTTTTATGACCAAAAGAATGGTTCTAAAGTAAAAATGGGTGGCGAAATAAAATGGGCAATTACCCCAAATACTGTTCTTGATTTAACATATAATACAGATTTTGCCCAAGCCGATGCCGACAGACAAGTCAATAATCTTTCAAGATTATCGGTTTTCTTTCCTGAACGACGTCAATTTTTCTTGGAAAATGCCTCTCTTTTTGCAGCAGGATTGAGTCCAATTGAAGAATATTTTGGTGGTCAGCAACGTATTCAGCCATTTTTTAGCAGAAGAATCGGCTTAGATGCTGAGGGCAATCCTGTGCCAATTGTTTTGGGAGCAAGAATCGTAAACCGTTCTACCAAAAGCAATACTGGTTTTATGTATGTTCGCCAAAAAGGCAATGAAATTAATAGTGCTACGGATTTCTTGGTTGGTCGTTACTCTCAAAATATTGGAAAACAAAACCGAATAGGTGGAATTGCTACTTTGAAAAACGATAGCGACCATGCCAATATCACCGCTTCGGCAGATGGTTTTTTCCGTATCAACGAAAGTACAAGTATCAATACGATGGCAATGACGTCTAAATCTACCAATGAAAATTCGACAGGTTTGGCGGCACATTATCAGTTATCACACAGAGGAATTGATTGGATGTACTGGCTGACACAAAACGTTAATAACAAAGCTTTTAATCCTGAAATGGGCTTTGTGTCTCGTCCAGATGTAATTGAAAATTCAGCGGGTTTTTATTGGCTGAATCGTGGAAAATGGCTTCCAAAATTTGTAAGAGCCTTTGAGCCAGGTGGTTATTATCTAAATTATTATTCTACAACCACAGGAAAACTCATTGAACAACAATGGAATACCAATCCAATTTGGTTTACCCTACAAAATGGCGGCGGTTTTGGCGTATTGACAAATCACTTCTATCAATTGATTGATTATGCCGATGGTAGCGATACTCTATCGTTTTTTAATGTACCTATCCAAGGTGGAAAATTCAAATACGACCGCTTCATGATTGTTGGCGAAACCGACGCTTCAAAGAAAGTTTCACTTTCGATGAACGTTGACTTTGGGAAATATTATAATGGCTCTTTAACTACTTTTTCAAGTACATTTAGGTTTGCTCCTATTCCGCATATTTCAATGGAAGCACGTTTTACCAATAATAGTTATAGCAATTTAGGCGTCGATAAAGCCGCTGGTAATAATCAATTATATACCATTTCTGGAAGATTCGCACTGAATCCAAGAGTACAATTAATTGGCTTTTATCAGCATAATTCTATCAGTGACTTTGATGTTTGGAATGTGCGTTTTTCTTGGGAATACCAACCTTTGTCGTTTTTGTACTTGGTGTTTAATCAGCGAGGTTTTAATGATTTCCAAACGCAACTTTCAAATGATGGTTTAACCAGAATCAGAACGAATCAACTGGCTCGTCAACATGAATTACATTTAATTGCCAAACTTTCGTATTTAAAACAATTTTAGTTTTTACTGGTTTTGGCAATATGAACAGAGATAAAGATTTACAACAATTAAGACCAATTATTCATTTTGAAATACAAGCTGAAAGCGAAGTAGAGCGATTTCAAAATATAGTTTTAAGACCGATTCTGAAATTACAAAATGATTTGTTGATTCAAGTTTTTATTCAATATTGTCATCAACGAAAAGGGTTATTTTTCAAGCTTTCTGACAAAGATAAATCACTTTACATCGACCAGTCTATCAGAAAAGACATGAAATTTAAGCATTATTTAGAAGGAATTATCGCAGGACATTTCACCCTTGAAGAGTATCAACTTTTCTTACAAAACGAAGAAGAATTGACCAAAAGAATGATTCATTTATTGATTCAAAGATTACAAAGTCAACTTCTTTTATTAACTAAGTAAATACCGAACAGTACTATCATTCCGCCAATGAGCTGTTCGGTTCTTAGTACTTCTTTCAATAGAAAAAAAGAAATTACCGCTGTAAGTACTGGTTGAATTAATAATGTTGGCGAAACAATAGCTGCAGGAATAAAACCCAAAGCATAATTAATACAAAGCCAACCAGCCAAATGGCAAATGATACCTGAACCAACAAAGGCAATCCACGTTTTTTGATTGAAGTGAATCATTTCTAAATCTTGTTGCCAACAAGTCAGCAAAGAAAAAAACAAACAAGCCAATAAAGACCAAGCCATAAAATTAACGGTATCTACTTTTCCTCTGATTCGTTGCGTTATCAGCATATAGCCCGCATAAAAAACAGCAGCACTTATCGCCATTAAATGACCAAAACCTACGCCTGAATTTTGTAAAATATCTTTTCCTGCAACCAGAAAAACACCCAACATTGCTACAGTAAGTCCAATCCAATAGATTTTGGGTAGTTTCTTTTTGAAGAAAATCAATGTTCCTAAACCCACAAAAACTGAAGCATTATTGGCTAACAATGTAGAAACCGAAGCAGAAGTACGAAGAATAGAAAGATTCCAGAGGCTCATATCAGCTACAAACAAAAAACCTGCAACGATAATGAGTAATAATGTTTTGCCATCAGGCATTTTAATGCCTTTAAAAAACCAAATAGGTAATAAACCCAAAAAACAAAAAAAGTAACGATAAAAACCAGAAGTGAGGGCTGGTGCATCCGCCATTTTCACAAAAATTGCTGACCAAGCAATGCAAAAAACACCCAATAATAAATATAGATAGGCTTTAAGCGGAATTTCGGAATCTTGAGTTTTCAAAATATTGTTGATAACGTATGAAGAATATTTCAAAATTACCGAAATTGTTCATTATTTACTTAGAAGTAACGATTCTTAATCAACTAACAATAGAAAACTAGGCGTTTTAACCCAAAAAAACACTCCATAAAATACTAATGACAGAAAAACAACTCTTTGAAATCCTTAAACAAAAAGAATCTACCACGCTAGAATATAAAAGTAGAATTGATAGTCCTTATAAAATTGCACGTACTTTGGCTGCTTTTGCCAATACTTCTGGCGGGCAATTAATTGTTGGAGTAAACGATGATAAATCGATAAAAGGTTGTTCTGAAATAGAAGAAATGACCAAAATTATTCACGCAGCGAACGAGTTAGTCGTTCCTCCTATTGATATTATCTATTCTTCAGTAAAGGTTGAAGGCAAACACAATGTTTTGATTATCAACATTAAAGAAGCAGAAAACAAACCTTACGAGACTTTAGACGAGCAGCAAAATCGTACCGTCTATGTAAGAGCAAATGACGAAACGACGCCTGTAACCAAAGAAATGTCGCAAGTGATGGTTAAGGCAGAAAAGGACATCGACAAGCAAATATTGGAACAACCCAATGTGAAATACTTGATTACTTATCTGAAAAAAAATACTAAAATTACGGCAAAAGAGTATGCCAAATTGGTGAATATTTCTGCTTATAGAGCGACCAAATTATTAGAAGCACTTACTTATGCAAGTATTTTGTTGATGCTGTCGAGACAAAAACCAACACAATTTGTACTTCGAAAATGGTGATTGGCTATGGCTGTCGGATTTCGGATTTCAGCTTTCGGATGTCGGACATCATATTATTTAAAATACTATGAAATTGGAAACTGATAACAGATATTTAAAAGCCAAAAACTGAAAGCTGATGTCTGAAAGCCGAATGCTGAAATCCAACATCCGAAATCACAAATCCTAAATCTAATGCACCACCAATTCAGTACCAATAATAATTTCTTCTGGAATTAGCTTTTTGTCTTGCTTTGCTTCAATGATTTTTAATAACAAAAGAGCGGCTTGTTCGCCCATTTTATAGGCAAATTGTTCTACCGAAGCCATCGGCGGATTATCCAAATAAGCCGTAATTGGCAAATTGGCAAAGCTTACAAAATGAATATCAGTATTGGGAATAATTCCTTTTTGTCGGCAACTTTGCATCGCAAATAATGCTACATAATCATTGAAACAGAGTACAGCTTGCGGTTGTTCTGGCAAAGTCATTAACTCCTCCATTTTCTTAAAAGTATCTTCTTTAGTTAAATCTGTTGATTTGATATATTGTTGAAAAATGGGTAAACTCAACGATTTTAAGGCTTTCCAATAACCTTCCAAACGTTCGTTAGAAATCTCTAAATTAGATGGTCCGTTCAAAATAGCGATTTTTGTAATTCCTTTTTTGGCTAGAAAAGAAGTCGCTTCAAAAGCAGCTTCTACAATATTCCCTCTTACTTTATTGACGGCTACATCTTTGGGAACTCTATCAAAAAATACCAGCGGAATTCCATAGTTTTCTAATTCTTTAAAAGAGTAATATTGTGTAGTTTCAGCAGAAATAGAGGCAATTACTCCATCTACACGACTACTGATAAAAGATTTAATCGCTCTATTTTCTCGCTCTAATTTATCTCTCGACTGACTGATGACAACATTGTAACCTTTTGCACTAATCACGTCTTCGATACCCGTAATTGCCTGAGAAAAAAACTCTTCTTGTAGATGTGGAAAAACCACGCCAACCGTATAAGTTTTGTTTTTTCTTAATAAAATCGCTGCGGGATTCGGTACATAATTCAATCTTTTGGCTACTTCAAAAACCTGTTCTTTAGTTTTAAGACCAATCCGAGGATGATTCTGCAAAGCCCTCGACACCGTAGAAATAGCGATTCCCAATTCTTGAGCAATATCTTTTATCGTTACCTGACTTTTCTGCATCATCTAAACCGTTGAATTTGTAAAATTAAGGATATTTTGGAAGTTTGTGCAAAATTTGCGCAAATGTTTGTATTCATGTTTCAAGCCTATTTTTTGGTAATTTTCTGGTAAAATTCATCATCAAGACAAGAAAGATTGAATGAAAATTTCTAAAAAATATCGTCCTTTGAATTCTAATTTAATCTTACGCTCATAAATGTATCCAGAAAATATCATTGCCAAATTTCAAGAACAATTTTCAAAAGAAGCTTCTTTAGTCGTTCGTGCTCCAGGACGAATCAACCTTATCGGCGAACATACCGATTATAACGATGGTTTCGTATTGCCTGCCGCCATCGACAAAGCGATTTACTTTGCCATTTCTCCCCGTGAAGATGAAAATTGTAATATTTATGCTTACGATTTAGAAAGTAGCGATACTTTCAGCATTTCAACGATTCAAAAATCTGATAAAAGTTGGGCGAACTATTTGATTGGCGTTGTGGATGAACTACAAAAAGCGGGACAAAAAGTAAAAGGTTTTGACTTAGTTTTCGGAGGTGATATTCCTTTAGGTGCTGGCGTTTCTTCTTCGGCTGCCGTAGAAACTGGTTTAGCTTTTGCCCTAAACCAACTTTATGATTTAGGTTTGGAAACGATGCAAATGGTGAAAATTGGGAAAGCTGCTGAAAATAATTTCGTTGGTGTAAACTGTGGCATTATGGACCAGTTTGCTTCAATGTTCGGCAAAAAAGACGCTGTAATTCGCTTGGATTGTAGAAGTTTAGAATATCAACATTTTCCTTTGTCTTTGCCAAATCATACTATAATTCTTTGTAATTCTGGCGTAAAACATTCTTTGGGCGATTCTGAATACAATACTCGTAGATTGGAATGTGAAGAAGGTTTGAGAATCTTGGGCGAAATTTATCCTAATGTAAAAAGCTTTAGAGATTTAACTTTAACGATGGTGGAAGAAGCCAAAGCGAGCCTTTTAGAAAATGTTTATAAGCGTTGTGTGTATGTGGTGGGCGAAATCGACAGAGTAATTGTAGCTTGCGAAGCACTTGAACAAAATGATTTGGCAACTTTCGGTAAAAAAATGTACGAAACCCATGATGGACTGCAACATAATTATGCCGTTTCTTGTGAAGAATTAGACTTTTTGGTCGACCAAACACGTGAAGATGATGCTGTAGTTGGTTCAAGAATGATGGGCGGAGGTTTTGGTGGTTGTTCAATCAACATTGTTGAAAAAAGTAAAGCTGAGGCTTTCCTGAACAGAATCAAAAAAGCATATCAAGCAAAATATCAAAAAGACTTAGTTACTTATACAGTAGCATTAACGAACGGAACGGAAATTATTTAATTGGTTGTAGCAATGAGCTTTGAGTTATGAGTTATGAGTTATGAGTTATGAGATTTTCAAAACACTTCTGTAAAATCTCATAGCTCATAGCTTACAGCTTACAGCCTACAGCTTACAGCTTACAGCCTACATCAAAAACAATGAATCCAATTTTTGAAGAACATCCTCATAGAAGATATAATCCGCTGACAGACAGCTGGGTATTAGTTTCGCCACATCGTGCAAAACGTCCGTGGCAAGGACAAGTAGAAAAAGTAGCTGGCGACGACCGCCCTGCTTATGATGAAACTTGTTATTTATGTCCGACCAACACTCGCATGAATGGCGAAATAAATCCAGATTACCAAGACGTTTATATTTTCAATAACGATTTTGCTGCCTTGTTGGAAGATACTCCTCCGCACAGTTTTGAAGAAGACGAACTTTTCAAGGCAGAAACAGAAAGAGGTTTGGGTAGAGTAATCTGTTTTTCTCCTCGCCATGATTTGACCGTTCCAGAAATGGAAGAATCTGCCATTAGAAAAGTAGTGGACGCTTGGGTTGATGAGTATTTGACGCTTGGCGGAAAAGACTTTATCAATTACGTTCAGATTTTCGAGAACAAAGGTTTTGTAATGGGTTGCTCGAATCCGCATCCACACGGGCAAATTTGGGCTTCATCCTCAATCCCAGACGAACCGATGAAGAAGCAAATTGCACAATTGAAGTATTGGCAGAAAAATCAACGCTCTTTATTGGCTGATTATATCGAAAAAGAATTAAGCAAACAAGAAAGAGTATTGTTCGAAAATGAGCATTTTGTAGCCTTAGTACCTTATTGGGCAGTTTGGCCTTTTGAAACGATGATTGTTCCGAAGCGAAAAATGGCAAGAATTTCGGACATGACTGATGCAGAAAAAGACGCTTTTGCGAATGCTTATAAAAGATTGACTGTGCGTTATGATAATCTTTTTGAAACCTCTTTCCCCTACTCTGCTGGTGTTCATCAAGCTCCAACAGACGGCGAAGCACATGACGAATGGCATTGGCATTTTGTATTTTATCCGCCATTGTTGCGTTCGGCGACTGTCAAGAAATTTATGGTAGGTTACGAAATGTTAGCCAATCCACAAAGAGACATCACGGCAGAAAAAAGTGCAGCAGTATTGAGAGCATTATCAGAAGTACATTATAAAACCAAGTAAAATAGAAAGCTGTTCCGAATGAAGATTTAGAACAGCTTTTTTGTTTGTTAAATAATTCACGATTTGCAAATTGCAAATCATGAATTATTGTATCTTTGTTTTTGAAAATATATAATGAATTCGTATGAAAAAACATAATGGAATGCGTCCACAAGATATAGTTATTATATTGGACTTAATATCTATGAAATTGTCTGATAATGAAGACAATAAAGCATCTGAGTTACAAAATAATGGCTCATATCAAAATAAAAATATTGCATATAGTCTAAAAATGAGCGAAGCAGAGGTTTCTGAATCTTTACGAAGGTCAGAGTTTGCAGGACTAATTGCTGATATTAAAACTAAGAAAGTTAATCAAAAAGCATTCTTGGCATTTCTATTAAATGGTTTAAAATATGTTTTTCCTACACATCCAGGAGCATTGGTTAGAGGTGTACCTACTGCACATTCTGCATTACCTCTATCCAAAAGTATCATCTCCAATGAATTATACGTCTGGGAAAATCCATCAGGTGAAGTAAGAGGTCAGTCTATTATCCCATTATATCATACAGTTCCAAATGTTGTAGAAAATAACAAAAAGCTTTATGAACTCTTAGCCTTAGTTGATGCCATCAGAACAGGTACTGCCAGAATCGTAAATATTGCTTCTCAGGAATTAGAAAAACGAATTTTATCGGTATGAAAAATAGTTATCACAACATTGTAAGAATAAAAGTATTAGCTGAGGCATTTAGCCATTTGACAAATAAAATCGTCTTTGTAGGAGGTGCTGTTGTTGAACTTTATTGTGACGACCCTGCCAGAGCAGAAGTACGACCTACCAATGATGTTGATGTTGTGGTGGAACTTCATAACAAAGGCTCTTATGTCATTTTAGAAGAAAAGCTACGAACGATGGGTTTCCAAAACGATGTATTTTCTGGGGTTATTTGTCGCTATATTTATCATGATATAGTTGTTGATATTATGCCTGATGATGATAATATTTTAGGGTTCACAAATATTTGGTACAAAGAAGGATTACAAAACAGTTTAACTTATCATTTGGATGATGAGCTAAATATTCAAATTTTTCCTCTTGACTTATTTCTTGCTTCAAAATTTGAAGCATTAATATCAAACAGACATGGAGATGATTATCGCCTAAATAGTGATTTTGAAGATATTGTATATATTTTCGATAATCGTTTAAAGATTAAGGAAGAAATCATAAACTTAGAAAATGAAGTAAAAAAGTATCTACAAGTATCAATTGAAAACACTTTTGAAACGTCCTTACATAGAAGAAGAAATATCTTCAAATTTGGAATCATCAAGTTCTACAACCAGAACAAGTAGAATATTATCCATTTGGCAATCAATAATTCGCTGAAAACACAGAAAATTTGCTCATTTATTTTTCAGAATCAATCTATTTCCTTAACCTTACTTTATTACAAAAACTAACACATTAATCGCTTAATGATATAATATTATGGATTTGCCCTTAAAAGTAAAAGACAGCGAAGCGATATTTTATAGGAATTACTTACCAAATTTGACTTAGTAAGTATCAAAGAAACTCAGGATGCTAAAGTTTTAGAAAGTTTAAATAGCAACATCAAACAAAGAAAGGGGAAGTACGAAAAAACCTTATTATTTTAAGGCTTAAAATTATCGGGCTTCTTGGTACTTCAAAACATCAACAACTCATGAAAATTGCTTCTGTTTTTTTTAGAATAATTATCTTTCTCTCATTTTGTAAATGCCAACCTACCAAAAAAGAAAAGCTAAACATTTTGGAAGCAGAACATATTTCTCCCTATAATGAAGTTAATACTTCCATAAAATTTTATGATGATAGTACCTATACTTTCAATCTATTCCAAAAAAGTTCATACTACGAAAAAAATGAAAAGTATTCTGGAAAATATTTACTTGAAAAAGATACAATAAAATTTATTGACAGAGGCTTCCAGTTCTTAACATGTCGTATTGCAGTTATTAATAACGGATTCGTTGAATTTATTGGAGGAAGTGCTCCATTAAAACTTAAAATTACTGAAAGTAGGATAAAAGATGTGTACGCAATCAATAGCCTTGATAGTAGTTATGCTTTTTTCACATATCATCCTAACTATTATGATTTCTTTTCAGAAAAAGTAAAGTCGTACTCGCTAAAAAAAAATGATGTTTTGGTAATAAATAATTTATTAGAGTTATGTATTGCTGAAAATAATAATAGAATTACTCACAATGTAAATAGTTACACTAAGCAATGTGTAGCTGTTACGAACGCTAATAATGAAATTGAAGTCATCGTTTACTGCAATTGCAAAGACAACGATGAAGGGTTTCATTACCAAATAATGACCGTTAAAGATGGCGGTGATTGCCATTTTAGCGTGAAACTTAATCTAATCAAAGGAAAATATAGTCAATTATATATCAATGGAAGTGCTTGAAGCAATCGATGAAATATTAAATTTCTGTCATTAAAATAAATTATAATTTGAAAAGTCCCAATGATAATTATCTGACTGGTTCACTCACGAAAACAATCTAAAACTAGATTTGAACACGGTTGAGAGGAAATTTTCTGAGTATCCTACATTCAAGAAAGCCTAAAGTAAACTGTAATATTGGTTGATGTTTATTTAATTCCAACATTAATTGCAGGAAATACAAACGCCCCTGTGATAGCCGTAGCAAAAAAAGCGGCGGATTTGATTTTGAATGGGTGAAAGATAAAAAACCTCACCCCGAGGCGACTGTCGCTGCGAAGTAAGGTTTTTAGCATAGTAATATTAGATTATCTTCTCGCCTAAAACTCGTTCTTGAAATTAATTCATAATTTATCCCTCAACTAATCTCTTTAGAAGAAAGATACAAAGTCATAATACCAGCAAAAACGGTTGGAATAGCGTAAATCAAGAAGTTAGTACTCATCGACAGCCCCATACCAATTAAAATTCCTCCCAAAGCTGGACCAATAATTCCGCCCAAACGACCTATCCCGATTGACCAGCCCACTCCTGTAGTTCTGAATTCTGTGGGATACATTCTTACGGCAACGGCATAAAGTCCGACAAAACCGCCTTGAATCCCAAAACCTAATAAACCCAAAATGAATAAAATCGCATCTGAACCAATAAAGAATTGAAAAACTGCCATCAAAACAGCGGTAAGTATCAGAAATACGCCAATGGTTTTTTTCAAACCGAATTTACTTGAAAAATAACCTTGGGTAACGATACCAATGAAAGCTCCGACGTTGAAAACTGTTCCTGAATAAATGGCTAATTCAATCGAAAGTCCTGCATTACTTGCCAATTTTGGAATCCAACTTGTTAGAAAATACAAGGTTGCAAAAGCCAAAAACAAGGCTACCCATAATTGAATGGTGGGAATTTTGTAAGCAGGAGTCATCAAGGAACGTAATGATTTACTGTGTTGTTCGCTGGGTTTATCGGGTAATTCACTCAAGGCTTCAATACTCATCTTTTTCAAAATCTGATTAATTTTATCCAAAGCAGCCGTTGGTTGTGCTTTTAAATAAAAAGATAATGACTCAGATAAAAAGAAGTAAATCAATGGAATAGCTACTAAAGTAGCATAGCCTGCTACTTGAAACATGCTTTGCCAACCGTGCAAAGGGATGATTTTAGCCGCTACCAAGCCTGATAAAACTGCTCCGACAGGATAACCCGAAATGACTAAACTTACCCAAAAATCTTTGGTTTTGTTAGGCGTGTATTCTGCTGTAAGCGAAGCTGTACTTGCCAACATACTTCCGATGCCTAAACCGCTGATAAATCTGCAAAGTAATAAATAGGAAATGGATGTAGCAAAGGAAGTAAGAAAAATGGTACTTCCCATCAGTACGGCACTTAATAAAATCATGGATTTCCTTCCGATTTTATCTGCATAAGGAGCTAAAAGTATCGCCCCGAATGTCATTCCGACCAAACCAGAACTAAATACGATTCCCAAAGCTTCGGGACTTGTTCCCCAAGCTTTGGCGATGGCTGGAGCGGTGTATGAAATCACCATAACGTCCATGCCATCGAGCATATTCATTACAAAGCAAATGACAATGGTAGCGTACTGCAAACCTGTCATGGAATTTCGGTTAATTATATTTTCAAGCGTCATTTTTCATAGTTGGTTAAGTATAAGGCTTTATGCTATAAGCTGTAGGCTGTAAGCTTTCGGTCTTCGGATGTCGGATTTCAGCTTTCAGATGTGAGCCTTGAGCTATGAGCTTTCAGATTTGTTTAGTCTTTTTTCTTGCTTCTTGAATCTTAACTTCTTCAAGTCCTAAAGTCCCAAAATCTCAAACTCAAAAATTCTTGTTTCTTGCTTCTTGTATCTTTTCTCTTCAAGTCCTCAAGTCTAAAGCTTTAACATTTTAATCGCATTCTCTTTCAAAATCAAAGGCTTTACTTCTTCTTTAAAACCTGCATCTTCAAAATCTTTCATCCATCTTTCGGGCGTAATCAAAGGGAAATCCGTGCCAAAAAGCATTCTATCTTTCAACATCGTATTAGCATATTGTATTAGTTGCTTCGGAAAATACTTCGGCGACCAGCCACTTAAATCAATGTACACATTGGGCTTGTGCATGGCTACGGAAAGGGCTTCGTCTTGCCAAGGCCAACTTGGATGGGCAATAATAATGGGACAATCTGGAAAATCAATTGCAACATCATCCAAATGGATTGGGTTTGAATACTCCAAACGAAGTCCACCGCCACCACGCACGCCACTACCAAAACCCGAATGACCCGAATGAAAAAGCATAGGCAATTGGTACTCCGCAATTACTTCGTATAAATGATACGCCATTTTATCTTGCGGATAAAAACCCTGAACCGTCGGATGAAATTTAAAACCTTTTACGCCATAATTTTCTATCAAATCACGGGCTTCTCTTGCTCCCATTCGTCCTTTGTGCGGGTCGATACTGGCAAAGGCAATCATTACATCGTCGTTTTTTAATGCTCCTTCGGCTACTTCGATGTTTGGAATGCGTTTTTTACCCACCTCAAATTCAGAATCTATCGTAAACATGACAAACGCCATGTTTCGTTCTCGATAATAATCGGCAGTTTCTTGAATTGTCGGACGCTTACTTGATTTGAAGTACTTCGCAAAAGCCTCGTCAAATTCCGAACGATAATCGTCGTAAGGCTGACAGCAAGATACTTCTGCATGAGTATGTACATCAATGGCAATTACTTTATTTATATCTATCATATTTTCAGCGTATTATCATTTTTAATCACAAATTTCATTTATACTTTACCTCTGTAAGAAGTATCAATCACTAAGTCGCCATTGGCAACTCTACTTACACAAGCACACATTTTTTTGTTTTGCTTTTTTTGTTTTTCACTAAAAAAGAAGTCACGATGGTCAATGTCACCTGTACATTCTAAAATATTTACTTGGCATAAACCGCATTCTCCTTTTTGACAATCATACATCACATCAATACCAGCTTCTTCAAGTGCTTTTAGCATACTTTGGTTTTCAGCTACTTCAATTTCACGATTAAAGCGTGGCAACTTTACTTTGAATGTTTGAGGAGCAAAAAGTCCCGACGCACCAAAGGTTTCGTACCTCAAATTAGTATTTTCAAAAGAACTATTTTCCCATGCTTTACGGATGGCATTCATAAAACCCAATGGGCCACATAAGTACACTCCTGTGTTTTTGTTAGCTAATTCAAAGATTCTATTTACTTCATACAATCCATCAATATCACTAAAATGAAGATGCAAATTATTTCCTAAAACTGCTTTTAATCTGTCTATATAAGGCATTTCGGCTGGATTTACTCCTACATAAATCATATTCACCGTCGCCTGATTTTTCTTTTTAATTTCTTCTGCCATTCCGACAAGTGGCGTAATTCCAATACCTCCTGCAATTAATAAATAGTCGCTTACTCCATAATTCAATTCAAAATGGTTGGAAGGTTGTGAGATTTTAATTTGGTTATCCACTTCCAAAGTCCACATATATTTAGAGCCTCCTCTACTTGCTTCTAATCTTTTTACGGCAATGGTATAAGCACCTTCGGTAGCTTGTGTTCCAATGAGGGAATAACTTCTTATTTCGGGTTTATCATTGATGATGACAGATACATCAATGTGCGAACCAACTGTAAATGGTTCTGCACCATCAATGGGTTTCAAGGTAATTTGCCTTACATTGTTCGCTTTATCTTCAATAGCTGACACTTTAGCATCTATCCAGTTATTTCTAAACCTCATCGAATTTATTGATTTTTTTGTTGTTCAGCTTCTACCATTTTGTCAGTGATTCTCCTAGCCCACATCGCCCCAGCATCAATATTCAAATTATAAAATTCACGATTAGGATTTTCGTTAATGGCAATTTGTTGTGCTTCTAGGATGATTTCATCTTGAAAAAAGATTCTCGAAACACCATCTCTTAACTCAGTAGTATTACTCTGGTCTTTTATGTTATAATTTCTGCTAAAAGCCCAAAAATACATACACGTTTGGCTGGTCATTGGCGTAATGGTATTTAACACATAGCCATTTACTCCTTGCGAACGGTCACCTTCAGGAGCACCTGTACCCGTCAGAGCGACGCCAACATCTATCGTGACTGTACAAGGAGCTTGAAAATTGATAATTTGCCATCTATCTACTTTCTCATCTGTTTTAATTTTCTTGTTAAGCTGACTTTTCCAAAATGGTGGCGGGTCAATTCCAAGCATCCATCTTGACACAGTAGCCGTATTGTCATCGTGAAAAACATCAAAAGGAGCTTCTGTTACATGCTCATCACCAATACTTTCAGAATGTACAAAGGTTTCATGCGTTAAGTCCATCAAATTATCAACCACTAAACGGTAATTACATTTTACTTCAATCATTTTACCATCGCCCGCCCAATCTGGGTCATCGTTCCAATGCAAATCAGGAATTTTGGCGACATCAGCAAGTGCAGGGTTTCCCATCCATACCCAAACATATCTATATTTTTGAACTACGGGATAAGCCCTTACGCAAGCAGAAGGATTGATAGTTTCCTGAGAAGGCATGTGTGTACAACGTCCATCACTATTGTATTCCAAGCCATGATAACCACAGACGACAGTATCATTTTTCAGTTTCCCTTTTGATAATGGTAATAGCCTATGCCAACAAGCATCTTCTAAAGCAACAGGAGTTCCATCTTTTTTCCTGTATAACAAAATAGGCTTATTACATACTTTCCGATGCAATAAGGTATTTTTTACTTCAAAATCCCATGCGGCGGCATACCACGCATTCATAGGAAAAGATTCATTGATGGTAAATGACTGCATTTTGATAAATTAAATTGGTTAAAAAAATTAGCTGTAGGCTTTAGGCTATAAGCTGTAGGCAAAAGTCAAAGGCTATTTTTTACTTAAAGTATTTAAAGATAACCTAAAGCATATAGCCTAATGCCTCTTACTCCATAAACCCCGCTTTTGCTTTATTCCCTGTTTTTACCCAAGTACGCAATTCGTCGAAAGCTTTTCCTGTTTGTTGTGGACTAAAATTACAATGTCCTTGTCCATTAGTATATTTTACGGTAAAGTACTGGTCTTTATGTTGTTGATGAACCATGTTTTCAAAATTCACGACACCATAAGTAGCAGGAATCAATTGGTCGTAAACGGTGTGCATCAAAACTGTTGGTACGTTAATATTTCCTGAGCGGTCGTATTTTGAAAAAATCACATCAGGATTTGCCGTTGCTGGCAAGCGTTCCGCTTTCTGATTGACCAATAAGTTATCTGGAAAACCACTGTACAAAGTATTTGTATTATCGAATGGATTTCCTTTCGCTTTCTGAGCAACATCTCTCAAAACATTTTCATTGAAAAATAAAGAGAAAGGCAAATCGTCCAATTTCAAGTCAAAGCGTTTGGCAAAAGCCACCGCCAAAGCCGAGTCTTTTGCCAAGATTGCTTTTTTGATACCCATTACTTTAGCCATCATTTTATTGGGTGATTGTGCCTGATAAGGTTTTGAAAGGTCAAAAATTTCTGAGAGAGAAGTAGCGACATTCGGGAACAAACCGTTGAAAGTAGCATACATATCAAACTCTTTTCTACACTGCAAGTACGGACGACTCGACAGCGGACAAAGTGGTAAAGCTCCATTATAATTTTTACCAAAATTTTCAACAGTAGCCAAAGTAATGCCTCCGCCCATCGAATGACCTACCATAAAAGTTGAATCTGGTTTGCCATATTTTGAAACAAAATACTGACGAAGCGCTTCTGTATCATCAACTCCTTGCGGTAAAGCAAAACCTTGATACTGATAGTCGGAAGCGGCTACGGCAAAACCTCTTTCTAAAAATGGCTGCATTCTGGTCAAAAATTCTGGATTCTGACTTTGGAAAGGTCGTGTCCCCATAAATTCGTAGCCATGAGCGTACATGACCAATTTTCCTTTCCAGTTCTGAGGGAAAAGAATTCTATACTTCGCTTGATTAATTGAGCCAGAGTCAATCTTAGCGATATTTTGTGCCATTGCAAAATGAGCAATGCAGAGAAGGAAAAGTATTTTTTTCATGTTTTTTTAGCTTTAAGCTGTGAGAATTTTAGCTATGAGTTGTGAGCTATGAGCTTTTGATTTTAGATTTTCAGTTGTGAGCAATTAGCCTTGAGATTTTAGTTATGAGTATTGAGTAATGAACCTTTATTAGACATAAGTATTTTAAAGCTCATAGCTCACGGCTCATAGCTAAAAGAGTTTAGTCATGCCATAAGTTTTATGTGGAAGCACTTTTTCATAATTCATATCTCATAATTCAAGTTTTACTTTGCTGCCATCCGAATAGCACCATCCAATCGGATGATTTCTCCGTTTAGCATTTGATTTTCGATAATATGTTTTGCCAAAGACGCAAATTCTTCTGGTCTGCCTAATCTGGATGGAAAAGGTACTTGTTGCCCCAAAGAAGTACGAATATCTTCGGGTAAACCAGCTAACAATGGCGTTTCAAAAGTTCCTGGAGCGATTGTCATTACTCTGATGCCAAAGCGAGCTAACTCACGAGCAATCGGTAAAGTCATGGCAACAATGCCACCTTTTGAAGCCGAGTATCCAGCCTGACCAATTTGTCCATCAAAAGCCGCAACCGAAGCCGTTGAAATGATAATACCTCTTTCGCCACTTTCTTCGGGTGAGTTATTTTGTAAAACCACCGAAACCAATCGAATGACATTGAAAGTACCAATAAGATTTATCGTAATCGTTCTGGTAAAATTGGCTAAAGAATGTGGCCCATTTTTGCCAATTACTCTTTCACCCGGTCCGATGCCCGCACAAGAAATAGCACCATGCAAAGCTCCAAAAGTACTGATAGCAGTGTCGATGACATTTTGCACACTCGCTTCGTCAGCCACATCAGCTTGAACAAAACGAGCATTTTGCCCTAAAGTATTTTCAGCCTCTTCACCTGCCTTGGCATTGATGTCGAGCAAAACGGCGTTTCCGCCATTGTCAATCACCATTTTTGCCGTAGCCAAGCCCAAGCCAGAAGCTCCGCCTGTGATGATGAAAGTTTTATTTTGTATGTTCATGTTTTAGAAAACTATACTGTTGAACAATTTTTATTCATTCAAACAACCTCTCAACAATTGCAGCCCGATGTTTCAAAACCGCTCTTTGGTTCAGCGAACCTTTGTCGGTAATTTCACCTACTTCTATTGAAGGTGCTTCAATCGCTACCACAGCTTTTTCGATTCGAGTGGAACTTCCTGTGGCTGTTTCGTTGAGTTTTTGCAATAAATCATCTACAAATACTTGTATCTTTTCATGTTGAAAAACCTCTTCGTTCGGCAACTCTTCGCCAATTAATTTTCTACAGGCATCTGCATTTAGAAATAAAATAGCACCAATGTACTCTTTGTCCAAACCAGCAATCACCACATCTTGCACCACAGGCGAGCCAGTGGAAACAATTTTTGCCTTCAAAACACCCACATTTACCCAAGTACCCGTTGAAAGTTTAAAATCTTCAGCAATTCTGCCATCGAAAATCAAACCTTTTTCAGGGCAATTTTCATCTACAAATTTTACAGCGTCGCCAGTTTTATAAAATCCTTCTTCGTCAAATGCTTTTTGGGTAGCTTCCAGATTTCTCCAATAGCCTTTTGTTACGTTTGGTGCTTTGTAGCGAATTTCCATTTTGTCGCCGTCTGCTACCAATTTTACTGCTAAACCAGCCACAGGAACGCCCAGTAAACCAGAATAACTACCGCCCCAATTGGCAAATAGGGCAGATGGCCCCGATTCTGTACAGCCTAAACCCGTAATAATGGGTATTTTTTCGCCAAGTGTTTCGATAGATAATTCTTCCATTTTGTTCCAAACAGGTTGAGCTAAACTTGCTCCTGCATAAAAACAAATATTTAATTTTTGAAAGAAAGTACTTCTTAAAGCTGGTTCTTTTTCAAAATAAGGAATCAACATTTCAAAACCTTTCGGAACGTTGAAGTATGCCGTTGGTGAAATTTCTCGTAGATTTTGTACCGTAATTTCTATGCCTTTGGGCGTTGGTTTGCCATCGTCGATATAAAGTGTTCCGCCATTATAAAGAATTAAACCAAAATTATGGTTACTTCCAAAAGTATGATTCCACGGTAGCCAGTCGATAAAAACTGGAGCTTCTTCTTTGAAAAAAGGAAAAGCTTGTGTGATTTGCTGCAAATTCGCACAAAGCATTTGTTGCGTGTTAATTACGCCTTTGGGCAAACCCGTTGAACCAGAAGTAAATAATATTTTGGCAACTGAATCTTTATGTACTTGCTCAAAAGCAAAATCTACTTCCTCGCTTGCAGAAGTACTTAGTAATTCCGAAAAATCAATTTCAATACTTGCTTCTACCGAAATGAGCTGAGTATTGGGAAATAAGTTTTTTGATAATGTTAAAGCTCTTTCAAAAGTTTTTCCATTTTGTGCAAAAACCAATCTCGGATTCATCAGTTCTAAGCAATGTTGCAATTTGCCTAAATCATTAGAAACCAAAGAGTATGCCGGAGAAATTGGCGTGTAAGGAATACCAATGTGCATGGCAGCCAAAGCCAACAAAGCGTGTTCAATACTGTTTTCAGATAAAATTACAATGGTTTCATCCACTGAAAAATTGAGATTCAACAAGTATTGAGCAATAGATTTTACTTGGTTCAGCGTAGCCGAATATGTTAGTTTTACCCACTCATTTTGTGCGTTTCTTCTTGCGATAAAAACTTCATTAGGTTTGGTTTCAGCCCAATGCACTAATTTCTGAGTAATTTTTTCTGGAAATTCCTCTAATGTTTGTTCCAAATTCAGCAAAATAGAACCATCCTCTCGAATCGTCTTTTTTGTCGCTGTTGGTCCAAAATTTATGTTTTTAAACATTTTTTTTAGATATGAATTTTGAATTAATAATTATGAGATGGTTGTTAGATATGAATTTTAAATTAATAATTATGAGCTGTGAATGGAAAATGAGTATCGTTTTTTGCGATTTTCATAGTTTTGACTTTACCATGATTGATTACTTTTTGAGGGTAAAGTATTTTAGTCAATGACAAATCTCTATTTATAAGCAATACCTAAAAAATATTTCATCATTAATAATTTACCCAATGCCCATCTAATAATTCATAATTCAAATCTCATATCTAACTTTCCCCTACCTTTTTCGCTCTTCCTTCCAGAAAATCGCCCAAACGCTTTTTGGCTTCTGGCGATGAAGCGGCAATTGTCGAAATCAAAGATTCCATCATCAAACCTTCCGACGCACCCGAATCAACAATTCTTGGCAACACGTGCATCAAAGCATAATTGGTCATTTCGGCATTCAATGAAATCTTTTTTGCCAACTCAATTCCTTTTTCTAAACCTTTGTTTTCAGAAACCAAGTATTGTGAAAAACCCATCAAAATTCCTTCTTCGGCAGAAATTACTCTTCCCGTAAACATCATATCCGCCATGCGAGCTACGCCAATCAATTTTGGTAAACGCACCGACGCACCACCACCGACAAAAATACCTCTTTGCCCTTCGGGTAAAGCATAAAAAGTACTTTGTTCAGCCACTCGAATATGACAAGCAGAAGCAATTTCCAAACCTCCGCCCACGCAAGCACCATGAATTACCGCTACCACTGGCACAGTACCAAATTGAATTTTTTCTAAAGCACGATGCCACATTCTTGAATGCTGTAAACCTTCTACGATGTCTCTTTCACGCAATTCTGAAAGGTCTAAACCAGCACTAAAATGTTGTCCTTCGCCATAAAGTACTGCACATTTTACACCTTTGGGAATGGTAGAAAAAACAGTTTCTAAACCCAAAATAAGTTCGTCATTAATGGCATTTCGCTTTTTCGGGCGATTGATTTTTACTAAAAGTATTTCATCTTGCTGCTCAACAATCAGCGATTCAGGGATATTCATGCGTTTATTTGGTGATTTAGTGAGTTGTGATTTAGTGATTTATTTAATGAATTAGTGATTGTTTGTTTGAGTTTCTAAAAATAAACAATCACTAACTCACTCATTCACTCAATCACAATTAAAGAACTTTCCAAACCTGAATACTTACACTATCAGGATTTCGGATGCCTTTACAGATAAAAATGGCGTTGTTCATCCATTCGTATTTGCCAGCAGGAGCACCGAATTTTGGTACTGCTCTGAAATAATAATCGTTTGGAGAAACACTTTCGCCTTTGGCAATTTTTGCAGCAATTTCAGGGGTGGCTACTCGTAAGCCTGTGTTTTTGATATAAATCGTTACGCCATCTTCCGTTTGGATTTGGTAATGTGCTTCCAATTCGGCAACGCCATCTTTTCTTACAATTTGCCAGTCGGCACCGCCGTCTAAAATTTTACCTTTTATCATCGGTCCTTCAAAAGTTCCGCCAGTTATCGGGATAATTCTGCGTAAACCATGAGGCGTTTCGCCAACTACAATGGCTGGTTTCAGCAATACTTTTAGTTCGCAAACAAAAGCTAAACCTGGTGCTTCGGGCTGATTGCCTTGAGCAAAAGCATTAAGATTCAAAAAAGTTATTAGAAGCAGTAAAAAGACAGCTTTGTACATCTTGTTGAAATGGGTATTCATAGTTTTTTAGGGAATTATCAATCAAAAATCTAAAATATACTTCGTTTAGTCCAATATTTATTTTTAATATTGTCATAAGAAAAACTTATTGGAAATGGAATTACGACAATTAAAGTACTTTGTAGCCGTAGCAGAAGAGTTACATTTTGGTAGAGCAGCCGAAAAATTGCACGTTTCGCAGCCTGCTTTGAGCCAACAAATACAATTATTAGAAGACGAAATTGGCGTAGAATTATTCATAAAAGTACAGCGAACGCAGTTTAGAAGAGTAGCTCTGACAGAAGCAGGCAATGCTTTTCTGAACGAAGCAAAACATATTTTGGACATTAGCAACAAGGCTATAGAAACCGCTCGAAGAGTAGGCAAACAACAAAAAGAAATTACTTTGGGCATTTACAGAATGATGATTCGTACTCGTGTGGTAGAAATTATGAAAGTTTTTGCCATCAATTTTCCCGAAATAGAAGTAAAATTGGTAGAACTTCCCACTTTTTTGGCGGTGCAAGATGCTTTGAACAATGAAAGTATAGATTTGGGCATTACACTTTTGCCTTTGAAGCACAACAATTTAATAGAAACGCCTTTTAAAACAGGCTATTTAAAAGTAATGCTTTCAGAAAATCATCCATTGGCACAAGCCGAAAACCTTCGTTTGGCACAGTTGAAAAATGAAAAATGGATTGAAATCAATAAATCTTTGCACACGGTTTTTGAAGATATTGAGCAAATGTGTCGAAAAGCTGGTTTTAGTCGAGAGTCGTTTATTGTACAAGAAGTATCGTCGATTGAGTTATTAGGTGGTTTGGTAAGTTTGGGCGTAGGCATCGCTTTTGTGCCTTCTTTTTATGATGCTTCCAGAGTACAAGGCGTAGTTTGTAAAGCTTTGGTCAATGCCGATGGCTCGCCATTTTTAGAAGTAGCCATAGCCCAAGCGATGTGCTACAAAGCAAGTAAAGTTTCTACAATATTTCAGGATTTAAGTGCTTTGGTGAAGGATTTATAAATTCTGAAATTAAACTCTACTCTTATTTCTTTAATTCACAATCCTAAAACCACAAAGAATAATTTCTTAATCTCAGCTTTTTATCGTGTCAATTCAGTGCATTGTCGTAATTTTGTATGTGTTTTTTATACAAAACAGTTGATTCTTCAATTTTAATAAAGAAAATTCATTAAAAGCTTGTCAATCAACAACAACAAGATGGCAGAATAATTTCCGATTGTTCATGTCTATATCCAGCAATAATAATTACAATAATGCTAAACGTATCAAATGTATCACTTCGTTTTGGTAAACGAGTACTTTTTGAAGAAGTAAATATCAAATTTGTAGAAGGCAACTGCTATGGTCTCATCGGAGCCAATGGTGCTGGGAAATCTACTTTTTTAAAGATTCTATCTGGAGAAATCGAATCTCAAACGGGTTCAGTAACGATGAATCCTGGAGAACGTATGTCAATGTTAAAACAGAACCATTTTGAGTATGAAGATGTACCTGTTTTACAAGCCGTTATCATGGGAAATAAGCGTCTTTATGATATTATGGTTGAAAAAGATGCCATTTATTTGAAAGAAGATTTTACAGAAGAAGATGGAAACCGTGCGGCTGACCTTGAAGCAGAATTTGCTGAAATGAATGGTTGGGAAGCAGAATCGGAAGCAGGACAGCTTCTAAGTGGTTTGGGCATTAAAGAAGATTTGCATTATACTTTATTAAAAGACGTTTCTGGTTCTGAAAAAGTAAAAGTGCTTTTGGCGCAAGCTTTGTTTGGTTCGCCAGATATTTTGTTATTAGATGAACCTACCAACAACTTAGACATTGAGTCTATCCTTTGGTTAGAAAACTTCTTGACAAATTTCAAAAATACAGTAATTGTTGTTTCTCACGACCGTCACTTCCTTGACAACGTTTGTACACATATTGCAGATTTAGATTTTGGGAAAATTCAATTATACGGAGGTACTTATACTTTCTGGTACGAATCATCTCAATTAGCTGCTCGTCAACGTGCTGACCAAAACAAGAAAACTGACGAAAAACGTAAAGAATTAGAAGAATTTATCCGTCGTTTCTCTGCCAACGTAGCGAAGTCAAAACAAGCTACTTCTCGTCAGAAAATGTTGGATAAATTACAAGTTGAAGATATTAAGCCATCGTCAAGACGCTATCCGTTTATCAACTTCAAGCCAGAACGTGAAGCTGGCGACCAATTATTATCAGTTGAAGGTTTATCAGTGAAAAACCCTGAAGGCGGTTACTTATTCAAAGACGTATCATTTACTTTAACAAAAGGGGATAAATTAGCAGTACTTTCTCGTGATTCTTTAGCTATAAGTGCTTTATTTGATGTTTTAATGGGCGAACGTACTGCTGACGAAGGAACATATAAATGGGGAGTAACCACAACCCAATCTTATTTACCTAACGACAATGCGAAGTATTTTGAAGATAGCTCTTTGAATTTAGTAGATTGGTTACGTCAATATTCTACAGAAAAAGATGAATCATTTATTCGTGGATTCTTAGGAAGAATGTTATTCTCTGGCGACGAAGCTTTGAAAAAATGTACCGTAATTTCTGGAGGAGAAAAGCAACGTTGTATGTTCTCAAGAATGATGCTTTCGGGTGCTAATGTTGCCATTTTTGATGAACCAACCAACCACTTAGACTTAGAGTCGATTACTGCTTTGAACAACGGGATGGTTGATTTTACAGGAACTATTTTATTTACTTGTCATGACCACCAACTTACACAAACAGTAGCCAACCGTATCCTTGAACTTGGACCCAAAGGCTATTTAGACAAGTTGATGAACTTTGATGATTATATCACTGATGCTAAAGTAAAAGAGCAGAAGGAGAAGATTTATTAATTGATGTCGGATTTCGGTTATCGGATTTCGGCAATTACAAATCAGTAGATTTGGGGTTCGAATCCCTACGAGACCACAACAAAATTACTTTTGTAAGATGTAAAATACCTCACTCACTTCGGTTCGTGAGGTATTTTTTATTCGCTTGTAAACTCGTACTAAATCAGTAAATATTTTTTTTATTTTTAAATTATTCAAAATCAGAAGTTTACAAAAAAGTTTTATTTTTTCTACTTTTTTGTTTTGGATTAGAAAAATAACCTACTACCTTTGCAGTCCCAAACAACGGGAAAAAGATAAAACAATACGGTTTCGTAGCTCAATTGGATAGAGCACCTGACTACGGATCAGGAGGTTTGGGGTTCGAATCCCTACGAGACCACTTCCAAAAGCCTTTTTGCTATTCGCAAAAAGGCTTTTTTTGTACATTCTCATTTCAATACATTCTACCTGAAAACACAAAAAAGCTTGAGTAAAATGTTTCTCCATAGGGCTTAACTCGAAGTTTAAGAAAATCAATCCCAATAAACTAATATTGGAGTATCTCAAAGAGATTCTTTACTCTCATCTTTTTAATCAATTTCAATTTTATTAAAAACACGTATTTATACGTATTGTGAAGCTACACCTAAATCACTATATTTGATTTCACATCAGACAATTGAATGTTAGAGTAATATTAAAGTAACTTTGATTTGATGATAAAAGTATAAATAAGTATTTAATTTGAATTAATAGATTTTGCATTTTATAAATTAACTATTCTATGGACGCCCCATCAATCATTTCCTTGACTGCTGATATCTGCACGATATTAGCCTTCATTATTGCCCTATTAGCTATAGCTACAAATACTATTTCGATTAATGTTAGAGTAAACTCCTCAAGCTTTAGTGATAGCAGTAAAACAATTTTTCAAAAGATGTGGGGAGGAAAGAAGAATAAACAATCGTCAAAATAACCATCTACACTTCTAACTCATGGCAAAAAAAACAAACCAAATTGCTAGTCAATTTTCTCTATTTGGAAGAAATAATACTCAAAACTCTATCAATGTTATTATTCCGAGCGATTTTTCAGGTTCAAGAGAAGATATAGAAAAACTACTTGGATATACTACCAATCCTACTGATTTACAACTTGTGGTTTTGTCACTTTACAATAATATGAAGGATAATACTTCGACAAAGTATGTATCAAGACCACTTCCAGCTTTTATTGCTGACAAGATTATTCATAATGATGTAAATGAATATCGATTTGTAATCGAATCGAAATTTGCAGAGGGTAATTTTTGGATTAAAGAGGCATATAGTGCATTGGAGACCGATAGACCAGGAAATAAATCTTCACTTCAAAGCTATATAAATTTCGAATATCTTAAGATAAAAGGAAAAATTTGTTCGAACTTTGCAGATGATGAGGTACTTCAATTAGAGGAAATCCGGAAAAATTCAGATATAATAATAACTCAAATGATTGATTTATTGTTGAAGAAAGTAAATTGTACCGCTTTGGATATTTCGTATGAATCAGCTTTAAATTCTGTTACTCTTGTAGTTATCGACGCAATTGTAGATTGTAAAGTACTGGAAAACATAAATAAACTATAATATTAACTGTTATGATTATTCCTACGGATACCCCACCAGAAAGGAGTATGTATGTAATTGGGGCTTCAGTGGTAGGTATATTGAAAAAGGAGAAGGCAAAAACGATAGACCCAGACATACTTTACAAAAAATTTATCAAAAACAATCCTCATGTGAAAATAACTTATAACTATTTTCTGTATGCACTGGATTGGTTATTCATTTTAGGGTTAGTAGAACTCACACCACAAGCCATGATAAAAAGATGTTTTTAATAAAATTCACTGCCTACTCAAACAGACGCTCAAGAGTTATAAGGGAAATAGAATTTAAACAAATGGGACTTAGTCTAATTGTTGATAATACTCCCTTGAGCATTTATGAAGGAAATTTGGATGAAAAAGGTAATCCAAAAACTGGAAATAATGTAGGGAAAACTACATTCCTACGTTGTATAGACTTTTGCTTAGGTTCAGACGGTAAAGATATCTATACTGGAGGTAGAAAACGTGATCTTAACCAAGGTAAATTGGTACATTCTTTCTTGATGGAACAGGAAGTAATCTTTGAACTTATAGTTGGAACCGTTGATGGAGAATCTATAACTATTCGTCGATCATTAATTCCTGGACTTGATTTATTTATAGATGGTAAACAATATTCAAAACTTGACTCATTTAAAGAGGGACTAAATGAGTTATTTTTTGGGATAAAACCAAAGGATAAGGTGTCATCTTTTAGAAATATGATTAAGAAATTCATCAGAATTGATACAAAGTCACAGAGTGATGAATTTGATGTCATAGTGAGTGGTTTATCGTATAACATTGAGGCAATTTTCCTTCACCTTTTCGGGTTTCCCGATATCGAGCTTTTAAGCAAAAGGGTGAATCTAAAAATCGAACTTAAAAGTGTATCTGATAAATTAAGCGTGTTTAAAAAACAGTTTAAAGTTGCTTCTTTAAAAGCTTCTACTATCCAAATTGAGAAAGATATAGAAGAAGCAGAACTCGAAGTTAAAAATTTCAATTTACCTAAATCTTACGATGAGCTTCATGTTAAATACAAAGAATTAAAAGATATAACCACAAATCTTTCTTCAAAAATCGGAGCCCTCAATACTAAATTGATGCTCTCAGAGAATACATTGGCTGATTTAAAAAATAGCGAATCTAAAATTGACCCTAATGCTGTTAAAATGCTTTACGAAGAGGCATCAGTAATAATACCCAATATTCAAAAAACATTTGAAGAAGTGCTTGATTTTCACAACAGTATGGTTAAAAGTAAAATTCAGTTTGTGGAAAACCATATCAGTCGTATAAAATTTGACAGAGGTAACTTACAAAAAGAACTCAATGAATTCCTCAAAGAACAAAACAAAATATTAAAACTAATAGATGAGAAAGGAGGCTTTAATGACCTTCTGATTATTAGAGAAAAACTAAATAAGCTCTTCAATGAGTTGGGTGACACAAAGGGAAAAATTGAGGTTGTTGAGAGCTTGATGGCAAAAGAAAGTGAACTAAAGTTAGAACTTGAAGCACTTCAAAATTCGTGTTCAGAATATCTTGAAAAATTAAATTCTAACATTCAGAAATATTTTAATAAGTACTTTTCCGACTATACTAAACGTCTTTATGATACTAATACCTTTGTTTATTATGATGACCAAACTAATAAATTTGGAATAGATTTCAGAGGTGAAAGTCCAAGTGATGGTTTCCAAAAAGCAAGAATAATCGCTTTTGATTTATCGTTTATTGGTTACTACAATGAGCTTGAATTAGGATATCCTAGATTCAGCATACAAGATAAAGTTGAATTAATCCATATTAATCAACTTAAGACAATTTTCCAGATTTGTGAAGGTATAAATGGTCAATTGATTATCCCAGTCCTAAGAGAGGTAATATCTAAGCTTGGGGATGAATTTATTGATAAGCACAAAATATTAGATCTAAGTCAAGAGAGTAAATTCTTTGATATTGAAAGCACAGTATAGTCTATTACAACAAAAGGCTCTTATTTCTATTTAATTTACCCTAAAAGAAGAAATTGCATATATTTTTTGGTTTCCCTATAAGACCACTCCCAAAAGCCTTTTTGCGAATAGCAAAAAGGCTTTTTTATTTTCTTCAAGTCTCTACAAAACATCTATTCCCTTCTATCTCAAAATAAATCCAACGATAATAGTAACCAATTCTGCCTTCGTGGAGATTCTCAGTAAGTTATTCACAAATCTAAATCTGGATTTTTTCTATGTAGATAATACACATATAGTATTCCAATCTATTTAGGCTTAGAAGTCCTTACTTCCCCAAAAAAGATTCCAAAATTAAAATCAATATCTATATGCTTACTAAATCTGTACACATCGCTTTATGTATTGTTTTACTTATATCCATTTCATGTACTACAAAGCTTGTTGAGGAAATTACTCCTACTCAGAATATCGCTGGAACATGGAAATTCCAAAGTGCTACTGGCACTGCAATTGTAGGTGGTACAACAATAGATTTAACCGATGACTTATCAATCAGTGCAAATGGAGCTACCCAAAGTATTGGAAGAATAAGCACTTGGGTTTTTAGAGAAGGTGGCACAGGCACAATGGATGGCGTAAATTTCACGTATGTAGTATCAGGAAAGTCCCTCATAATTAGCAAAAATACAGAAAAATACATGCAACTGAGTGTTACCTTAAAAGATGGAATATTAGAAATTAGTGAAGATGAAAATGGTTTGAAAACAATCATTGATGAGTTTAATAAATTGCTTACAACTGATAAAATCACAAAATACTCCCGAACCTTACAATACAAATCTTTGGAGGATATTCTGAGTACTAATGGTACTCCCGATTGTTTACTTAAAACCTTCACCAACATCAATGAATCTACCGTAAACGAATATACTCATACTTATAGCGATGAAAATACGCTTGCAGAATTAAACACTAAAACCTTACGATTATCAGACAGCACTGTTTTCAATGTAAAATATACTTATTTGGAAAATAAGGCTAATCTTGGCTCTGACACAAAGCCTTATGTAACTATTCTTAGAAATAGCCAGAATTATTCTAAAGTATATTGTGATAAAAATGGACGAGTAAATAAACGAGAATATTACTATTCTGGACAAGATAATTTCCCTAGTGAGGTTGATAACGAGACTTATGACACTAATGGAAATAACACAAAAACCACTACTTTTTTCTATGATGCTACTAATGGAGAGAAATTTGAGAGTCGTTTTATCATTTATGAAGCTGAATACCTCAATGGAAATTATATTAAACTCTTTTATACCGATGAAAAAACAAGTAGATATTTAATCAATGAATTTACAACTTGGACATTCAATACAATCAAAACGAAAGTCGTCTATCCATTTAATTATGGTAACCTTAGCTTTGGGGTAAATAATAAAAATCATCGCACAAAAATGATTTATTATGACAAATCTGGTGCAATAAGCTATCAATCGGCAATGGTATATAATTTTGATAGCAAAGGCTATATTTTATCTAGCGAAGAGACCTTTACAGGAACTAGCGTAAAAAGAAGAAACATTGATTATGTTTATCAATGCAAATAATCATAAAAGTTATAGCCTTGTTAATTACAATAACAAGGCTATTTATTTCCAAATATCATAAGCAAACCTTGCAATTACGCCTGTAACAACAATTAAGAAAAAGATTCTTACAAAAGAGCTACCTTTTAATAAAGCTAATTTCGTACCTATTACTGAACCTATAATATTAGCGATACCTAAAGGAATGGCTACTTCAAAAAGTACATCGCCTGAAGACATAAAGAAAATGATAGCTGGAATATTAGAAGCACAATTCAGTATTTTGGCATAAGCTGAGGCATGAAGAAAATCTAAACCAAAAATTGACACAAAGGCAAAGATTAAAAAACTACCCATTCCTGGCCCAAAAAATCCATCGTAAAAACCCAAAATAGCACCAGTCAACAATCCGCCAATTAAAAACTTTTTACCCACGTATTTTGGTTTATGATTAGTCCCTAAATCTTTCTTCAAAAAGGTATAAATTAACACCAAGACTAATAATATTAGAATAATGGGTTTTAATACATTTTTGTCTAAAGAAGTAACCAACCTTGCTCCCATCAAAGCAAATAAACCTGTAGCCAAAATAGAAGGAACTATCACTTTCCAATCTACCTTTACTTGTCTAATATACTGCGAAGCAGCCACCAAAGTCCCAGACACAGAGGCTAATTTATGCGTACCAATGATAGTAGGAATAGCATATTGTGGAAGAAAAATCAACAAAGCAGGCAATTGTATCAAACCTCCACCACCAACGATGGCATCAATAAAACCCGCTAAAAAAGCAAAACAAGAAAGTAATAATAAAGTTTGAAGGGTAATATCGTGTATGGGCATTTATTTTTGGGTTGTTTCATATTGTTGCCAGACAAATCAGTGTTAAGTATCTCTGTTACGAATGTCTTCAATATGGTCTATTAAATCATATCCTAATTTAGGAATATATTCTCCAAGTATTGTATTTAGCTTTTCAATATCTTCTGGTTCAGCATTGGTCAATTCAGGATAATTATCAATCAAATGTGCGAGTATTATTTGCTCCAAAGTATCTAAAAACTTGCTCTTATTAATAGCGTTTTTAGGAATTAACCCTTCAAATTTACTAAAGAACGCCTTAAAATTAGCTTTTTCTTCTTCTGTCTCAGGAGTATTTCTTAGGTTGGTTTGTCTTGCTATTTCAACTTCTACATTTTGATTCTTTTCTATATATGAAACAACATATTGCTGGAAGTCAAATTCTTCTTCCTCTAAAATAGCAAGAACCTCATCCTCTTTAGGGCCATATCCACCTAAAGATTTCCTAATTTGTTGGATGTATTTTCCTTGAGCAGGGTACTCTTTTTTCAAAAAAGGGACAAGCCTATTAAAGAATACACAAAAACGTCCTGATTTTCCCTCTTGATGAGCTGTAATTTCAAACGAAACAAGGTTATCTCCGAATAGATTCTCAACGGTAATTTCGAAATTTGTGTAGGTAATTTTCATATTTGTAAAATGTTTAAATATGTATTAAAGTATCTTGAAGATTGGTAAAACAATTAATGTGATTTTAAGTAGGCCTTTTACTCTTTTAAGTAGATTAGACAATACATAAATTTAAAAATAAATTCCTTATCTACACAAGTTAAATATCAAAAATAGCATTTAGCTTAGCAAACAAGAATCCTCCATTCTATTCCTCCCATTCTACCTCACCTTAAAATTTCCTATCAATTTTTCTAAAAAACTACTAATGCTCTATAAGACCCCTCAGAGTGAACTCTAATGCACTCGGAGTGCTATACAAGACCACTCTAAGTGAACTCTAATGCACTCAAAGTGCTATACAAGACCGCTTCGAGTGAACTTTAATGCACTCAAAATGCTATATAAGACCACTCTAAGTGAACTCTAATACACTCAAAGTGCTATACAAGACCACTCTAAGTGAACTCTAATGCACTCAAAGTGCTATACAAGACCACTCTAAGTGAACTCTTGTACACTTATGTGGACTAACGTGGAAGAATCTTAGATATGGGACTAACTTAGAATACAAATTACTTCTTCCTTGAAAAGTTAAAACCTACTGAAAGGAATAGTTGGTCACCAATTGAGCTGTCGTTATTATTCTTTGAAAAAGCAAGGTCTAGGTTTACTAATTTCTTAATTACAACGCCAGCACCAAAAGTTGTAAAGCTGCGGTTGCCTTTTTCTTTGGATTCTAAAAATTTACCCATCCTCAAAAATAAAAAATCATTGTAAGTGTACTGCAAACCCAATGACCAAGTGATTTCTTTTAGCTCTTCGCTGAGTCCGCCAGGGGCATCTGAAAACGAAGCGACCATTCCAGATAAGGCCGAATCGTTGTAATGATTTCCAGTAGGTGTAGGAACCAACAGTTTATTGGCATCTACTGTAAAGCCGATTTTATTTTTAACATCCAACTTATAACTTGGTGCTATGCCTAATTTTAGGTTAGTCGGCAAAAAAGCCTCCTGTTTATTATAAAGATTAACTTTCCCGCCAATATTGGCAATATTAACACCGTAATTGAATGAGAACTTTTTAAAGGCATCTGTATCAACATGTGCTAAACTGAGGTCAAAAGCAATATTATTCTTGGAAGGTATCTCAACATTAATAGATGGTAACAAATTGGTTCCATTTTCATGCATATACTTCACACCCACCGCCATTGATACTTTGTTTGATAAATGTCTAGTATAATTCACTCCCCATCCCCAACTTTTAGATGAAAAATCTGTCGAAACTCCTGTATTAGTCACATAGCTAAAAGTGCCATTTTGGAAAAGAGTAATATTACTCGACAATACACTTTTTTCACTCAACTGCCAATATCCGCCCCCTCGCAAGATATACATATCACTTACAAGTTTAGGTAGCCACTTCGACCCTGTTAAAAAAAAACCATTTCTATTGGGCGAATGTACCAACATGGCAGGGTTGAGATAGATTGCTGTTTCGTCGGTAAAAAGAGCCATCCCTCCATAGCCCATTGAAACAGACATTGGGTCTATGTTGATCAGCATAAATTGGTGTACAGCATCTGGTACAGAGGATCTTGTACTTTGCGTTTGTGCTTTTATTGATTGTGTGAAACCAGCAATAAGCGTAAAAAGTAATAATGTTTTTTTCATGGTTAAATTTCTCACTCCTCCCTTATCAAGATAATGATTCTTCAGAGAAACACAATTTCGTCAACGGTCAGTTAGTAAGTTTTGTAGTGTTAATTAATTAGTGATAGACTTATTTGTTTTATTTTTTAAACTGTAAGGTCGTATAACACACAACCTTATAAAGAATAAACAATAGCACGACAAGTATAATAATGGTAAGGACGAATGGTATTCGTACCTACCATCATTATCTAAACCGCAGGTTCTTGTTGAGATAAACAGTGGAAACTTCCTTGTCCCCAAATAATATCTGAGGCATCCAAACCTATTACTGGACGGTCTTTGAAAAGTCCAGAAAGAATATCTAAAGCGATGTCATCATTCTTGCATTGATAGGTCGGAACAATCACCGAAGCGTTGGTAATCAAGAAATTAGCATAAGAACCCGGTGTTCTAAATTCATCAATCACTACTGCCGAAGGCATTGGCAACTCTACTACATTCAATTGCTTGCCATTTACTAAACGCATTTGTTTGAGTAGCTGTAGATTATCATTCAAAACTTCGTAGTTATCATCATTTTTATCATACTCTACTGCTGCCACTACGGTATCAGCATTTACAAAACGAACAGTATCGTCCACATGACCATCTGTATCATCACCCACAATACCATCATTTACCCAAAGTACTTGCTCCTGTCCGTAATAATCGTACAAGTATTGTTCTATTTGAGCTTGATTCAAATGTGGGTTTCTATTCGGATTCAATAAACACGAGCGACTAGTCAACACACTCCCAGCTCCGTTAAATTCTACCGAACCACCTTCCATAATAATGCCGGGAGTAACTGTATTCAAACCACGATATTCAGCAATTTTAGTAGGCAAATTATTATCATCATCAAACGGAGGATATTTTCCACCCCAAGCGTTGTAACCCCAATTCACAATCATACGTTGTTTGGTTTCGGGATTAATCAAAAATGCTGGGCCGTGGTCTCTACACCAAGCATCATTTGTTGGGTTGATTAATATTTCAATTTGTTTTTCGTCAATACCATACTTGGGCAATTCGTTCAAAATAAATGACTGTAATTTTTCATCATTTACATTCAAACAAACCTTTTCTCCTTGAGAAATCGCTTTGATGAAATTGAAGTATTGTGGATACATTTTGGCTAATTTATCATCTTGCCAAGAGTGGTCGTTATGTGGGAAAGTAAGCCAAGTTGCTACATGTGGATGCCATTCGGCAGGAAAAAAATATCCTTGAGATTTTGGAGTAAGCATTTTTAATTGGTTTAAGGTGCAAAAATAAGGATTAATCTTTAAAGCTCTATAAGCAATAGGCTGTAAGCTTTCGACGATCAGATTTCGGATTTTTTCTTCGAGCTGTACGAAGGATTCAGTTGGGACTCAAAATATTTATTGAGCTAAAAATTTGTTGTAGCGGCAAACCCTTGCGGTTGCCGCAACTGAAACGGCAACCGCAAGGGTTTGCCGCTACAACTTTAGTTTAAACTAATTTCAACCTTTTATTGGTTATTCCTTAATCTTTTATCTTGTGTCTTTCGTCTTAAAGTCCAAAATCCTAAAGTCACTCATCAAAAGTAATCCCCCTCCTATTTACCTTTTTAATCGAAGCGATTTTTTTACTTTTTAGTCTCTCCATCTTAGACGCAAATGTTGGCTCGCTGGCTTTTCGTTTTTTAGGAACAAAAAGTGCTTTCCTGAGCAAATCATAGAATTTCTTTATCACAACGGATTTGTTGCGTAATTGTGTCCGCTCTTCTTGTGAAACAAGGATTAGTTCACCTTCTGAATTAATCTGATTTTTTAGTTTTTCTTGTAGTGTATTTTTCTGAATTTCGTCTAATAAAACGGAATTACTTATATTGAAACGGAGTTCTACTTTAGTGGAAACTTTATTAACATTCTGTCCGCCAGCACCGCCACTTCTTGAGGCTTGGAATTGGAATTCTGGACTGAAATCTTGTTTTAATAGTTCGGATAGATTCATTGCTTTAATTGTGAATGAGTGAGTTGTGAATTAGTGATTTATAGACTATAAGACTAAAGGACAAAAGAAGCAGGATTTTGTAAATTTTATTTATTTTTTAATTTCATTGATATTTACTTCCATTCATGCGATAAGTAAACATCATTTTAAAAAAATTGATTTCCAACATCTGATTGCAGAAACCTGATAGCCGACGACCGAAAGCTGACAGCTCAAGGCTAGAAGCTCATAGCTAAATATGCCCGAAACAAACATACGAAAAATAATTCATATTGATATGGATGCCTTTTTTGCTTCGGTGGAGCAGAGAGATAACCCTGCTTTGCGTGGAAAACCTGTGGCTGTGGGTGGTTCTCGTGAACGTGGAGTTGTTGCCGCAGCCAGTTATGAAGCTCGTAAGTTTGGAGTACGTTCGGCGATGTCTTCTATGGTGGCGGCACGTAAATGTCCGAATTTAATTTTCGTAAAACCTCGCTTCGAAAGCTATAAAACAGCTTCAAAACAAATCAGAGAAATTTTTGCAGAATATACTCATCTGATTGAACCCCTTTCTTTAGACGAAGCCTATCTGGATGTCACCGAAAACCTAAAAGGTATGGCTTCTGCCACGGCAATTGCCAAAGAAATCAAAGAGAAAATCAAGGAAAGAACACAACTGACAGCCTCTGCTGGAGTTTCTTACAATAAATTCTTGGCAAAACTGGCATCAGATTATAAAAAACCTGACGGACTTTTTGTGATAAAGCCCAATCAAGGCGAAAAGTTTGTGGAAGATTTAGAAGTATATCGTTTTCATGGAATCGGAAAAGTAACCGCCGAGAAAATGAACAAAATGAATATTTTCACGGGTTTGGATTTACGCCAATATGATGAAAATTTCTTGACCAAACATTTCGGTAAAGCAGGGAAATATTATTATAACATTGCCAGAGCGATTGATTACAGACCTGTGAATACCGAAAGAATCCGTAAATCTGTGGGTTCTGAAAATACCTTTTGGCGAGATTTAGAAACCAACGTAGAACTGGAAGCAGGCTTGAAACCTATTATCGAAGACGTTTGGAAGTACTGTGAACGTACACAAGTATATGGTAGAACGGTTCATTTAAAAGTAAAATTCAAAGACTTTCAAATCATTACCAGAAGTAGAACGACACTCTCTCCTATTGTTGACAGTACTTTTTTTGAGAAAATTTCTTATGATTTGTTGGAACAATTATACCCAATTCCGAAGGGCGTTCGCCTTCTGGGAATTTCACTTTCAAACTTAGAATTGGGCGACGATATGGTCGGAAAACAATTGAGTTTAGAGTTTTAGGGAAGTGAATTGCATTTACATCAGCAAAACCTCTTCCAAACACACCCATTCCACATTTAACACGCATTTTAATCTAAGAAATTTTCAATTTTTGTTTGAAAATTTCACAAAATCTATATATTTGTGATAAAATAGTATAGCTTATTTAAATACTTTTATCCAATATCCTCATTTATAAAATTAGCGTAAATCCTTACTTAATATAAATCTAAAATAGTCATAAAATAACGGTAAAAGTATTAAAATTATGCACGCAACTTACAACATCAAACCTACAGAAATTAATGATAGTTTATTGAAAACTATTAAAGACCTCTTTAAAAACGAAGAGCAACTAACGATTACAGTTACTTCTGAAAAGAGACCTAAACCAACTGAAAACCATCAAGATGAAGCAGAAAAGGCTTACTTTAGTTCGTTCGGTAGTTGGGAGGACGAAGTAAATACCGAATACCTCATAAAAAAAATATACTCTGCCCGAAAAAGCAGGCCACGTGATATTGATTAGCAATTCAGTCACGTATATTACTCTTCGTAAAATATTACAACTCTTTCCTCAAAGTTGCTCGTGTTAGGCATGGGCAACTTTTTTGATAATTATAACCCTGAATAAAGAGATACATCAATGAAATATCTTCTAAATTCCATCATACTTAACCATGATAAGACCCTATTATTTATCGTGAATATTTAGCCATCCATACGGTAGCATAGCCACAGTCTGAGTCTTTAATCACATGTTTCAATACCTTAAAATGATGTTTTTCTAACAAGCTATGGTATTCGTCGGTATCTAAAGAGGCATGAAATAGGTTTTCTCCACCACACATTCCCCAAGCTTCACCGTTTTCGATACCAGAAGTAAACAGTAAAATACCATTAGGGTTTAGGTGTTTTTCAAAAAGCGTAAACATCAATGGTTGGTCGGCGACCGGAAGATGGAAAAAGCTATGCCATGCAATGATGGCATCGAATTGTCTGTTTATGTCCAAATAACGCATATCTTGTAAAATAAACGTTGTTGTTGGGAAGTTGTCTTTGGCAATATCAAGTATCTTACTACTGGCATCTACGCCAGTAACCTGTACGTTTTGATTAACTAAGTAGGCTAATATTGGTTTTCCAGTACCACAGCCAACATCTAAAACAGTACCTTCAGCAGGTAATTGAGCTATTAAATCGTCTAGGTATTTTTTCTCCATTAATACCTCATCCCTATTTTCTGAAAACCAAGTAGCTATCTTGTTATAAACCTCGTAAACATTTTTTGTTTCCCTTTTTTCCATAGAGCATCTTTTTAATGATTGACCAAGCATTACTAATGCAAGATAGCATAAAGCATTAAAAAACTTGGGGTTGGTATTTACAGCACTTCTTGGCATCAGTTCACCAACAAGATGAATATCAGCGCAATTTAGCTGTTCAGACACAGACCTATTAAAAAACACTAGACAAAGCTGGGCTAGAAGTAAAATATAATCCACAAAACAAAAAAACGTCAGCCTATCATATTAAGATAAACTGACGTTTTTATATAAAAGAGATTTACTCTTGAGAATCAAGAACAAACTATTTCTTATAAGTAACAGATTTCACTGCTTCGATAGTACGAGCAACACTTGGAAGAATAGCTTCTAACAATGTTGGTGCGTACGGAAGTGGTAAGTCTAACGAGTTCACACGAATAACTGGTGCATCCATGAAATCAAAAGCCCAACGTTGTACGTTATAAGCGATTTCAGAAGATAAAGCAGCAATTGGGTTAGCTTCCTCTACTACTACACAACGGTTTGTTTTCTTTACAGAAGCAATAATTGTTTCGTAATCAATTGGTCTAACTGTTCTTAAATCAATTACTTCAGCATTGATGCCTAATTTAGTTAATTCTGCTACTGCTGGCATTACTACTCTTGAAAGCATTTTACCAAAAGTAACAATTGTTACGTCAGTACCTTCTTTCACGATATGAGCCTTACCGATTGGTGTTAAATATTCACCATCTGGTACAAGACCTTTATCGCCATACATCAATTCAGATTCCATGAAAATAACTGGGTCGTTATCACGGATTGAAGATTTTAATAAACCTTTTGCATCAGCAGGATTTGAAGGAACTACAACTTTCAAACCAGGAGTATTAGCAAACCAGTTTTCAAAGTTAGAAGAGTGTTGTGATGATAATTGACCTGCGTTTCCAGTTGGTCCACGGAAAACGATTGGACAAGAGTATTGTCCGCCAGACATAGACATCATTTTGGCAGCCGAGTTGATTACTTGGTCGATGGCTACCAACGAGAAGTTAAAAGTCATAAACTCAACTACCGGACGCAAACCATTAGCGGCTGCACCAACAGCGATACCCGCAAAACCTAATTCTGCGATAGGTGTGTCAATCACACGGTCTGGACCAAATTCATCCAACATACCTTGTGATACTTTGTAAGCACCATTGTATTCGGCTACTTCTTCGCCCATCAAAAACACTGACTGGTCTCTACGCATTTCTTCGTTTAATGCTTCACGAAGCGCCTCTCTGAATTGTATTTCTCTCATTGGTTATTTTTATCGTGTTCAGGTTGAGAATCGCCGAAACGATTCTGTCTTCAAAATCTGCGTAAAATTAGATAACAAACCTCAGACTGCCAACGCCCAAATCAGTAAATTCTCACTTAAATTGATTGAAATGATTTTTTTGAGGATTTGAAGTATTCTGAATAGCTTTATGCCCATGAAATAATCAGGCTACAAAATCCCTAAGTCGGGAAGCTTAATCTCTCTGACGGGTTGCAAAATCCCTAAATTGGGAAACTTAATCTCTCGGACGAGTTGCAAAATCCCTAAATTGGGAAACTTAATCTCTTGGACGAGTTGCAAAATCCCTAAATTGGGTTGCTTAATCTCTCGGACGAGTTGCAAAATCCCTAAATTGGGAAACTTAATCTCTCGTACGAGTTGCAAAATCCCTCAGTCGGGTTGCTTAATCTCTTAGTCAGGAAACAAAATCCCTCAGTCGGGATGCAAAATCTCTAAATCAGGAAAGTCTTTTTCATCCATGAGCCGATTAATTTCACTATTCGGCTCATATTTTCGCTATATTTGAGCCGAATACACGTTTTAATCGGCTCATCATGTATAATTGGCAATTTGATAACTGGACTCAATTTGAATACGACACTCGTCTTTTCGATGAAGTTGATAAACAATTTCATTCACTTGCAGGACAAAACGGAGGTGTCGTTCAGTTATTGGCTCAAGATGAAAAGGAGGCTTCAATACTTACTTTATTGGTCAAAGAAGCCATTAAAACCTCTGCCATTGAGGGTGAATTAATCAGTCGAGAGGATGTGATGTCTTCTATCAAAATTAATTTGGGCTATAATACCAATATCCAATCGGTTAAAGATAAACGGTCGATAGGCATTGCCCGTGCCATTGTTACTTCCAGAGAATATTTCGAACAACCTTTAGATGAAACGATGCTATTTGAATGGCACAAAGCCATTATGTTGGGCAATACCAGCGTCAATGCAGGCGTATGGCGTAGCCACGAAGAACCCATGCAAATTGTTTCGGGTGCGATTGGTAAAGAAATTGTACATTTTGAAGCACCGCCTTCTAAGAACGTTCCCAGCGAAATGAAACGTTTTATTCAATGGTTTAACGAAACAAACCCCAAAGGAGCAACGCCAATAAATAACGCCATCGTGCGTGCTGGTTTGGCTCATTTGTATTTTGAAAGTATTCATCCTTTTGAAGATGGAAATGGACGTGTCGGAAGAATCATTGCAGAAAAAGCCTTGTCACAACACTTGCAAAGTCCTGTTTTGCTGAGTCTTTCCACAACCATTTCAGCAGATAAGGCAATTTATTACGAGCAATTAAAAAATGTACAACTAGGCAATAATGTAAACAATTGGCTTATCTATTTTGGTAAAGTTGTATTGGATGCACAAAAAGATTTCTTTAACACCGTACAATTTACGATAAAGAAAACCAGATTTTTAGACAACATTAAACACCTTGTAGATGTCAAACAACAAAAAGTAATTTATAAAATGCTTCAAGATGAAACCTTTGAAGGAGGAATGAATGCCCGAAAATATCAATCCATCACCAAAACCTCAAAGGCAACAGCGACCCGAGATTTAGCAGATTTGGTACAAAAAAACATCTTGATTCAAACAGGCGGCGGACGAAGTACGAGTTATTATATTTGTTTGGAGTAAAAATCAAGGTTGTTTTTGTAAAAACCTACTACTCATCCAACCCAAAGCTCTTGGAGCTACCAATGAATCTCGTCTATGAATGAGATTCTTTTTTAAGTTATCTGCTGGATACATTTCCACAAACCACCAAACTCTGTTAGTTTTATCTTTATACTCTGCCCAAGCTAAACCTTTGGCATTTTTGGGATATTTCGTAACCGTATTTCCTTCGACACTGTAATCGTAAAGGTAGGTTGCAGTGTTGTCTTTCAGTGGCTCTGACCGAAGTGCATAACCGTCGTTTAGGGTAATGAATTTAATAGGCGTGTTCCATATTGTTTTAGGTGCTTGCGTGCGTACTATTCTTGCTCTTTGATAATTGAGTGTTATCTTCAAATCATCACGCACATTATACTTTGTTTCGTATTCTATGTAGTCGGCACAACAGCCAAAATCAAGAAGAATAAAAGAAGTAAGTTTTTTGTTTGCATCAAAAACCAAGGTTGATAGCTCTTGATAGCCTTCAAAGACTGGAACAAACTGATTTTCTTTTTGTAGAAAAATCTTAACTAAGCTTGCTTCTGCTCCGCTATATCCACCATAAATGACATCTAATTTTCCATCTGCATTCAAGTCCATAAAATGAAAACAGTCTTTGAACTTTTTTTCACTGTGAGGTTCATTACCGTAATAATAAGCCGAAGAATCAAAGTAAACTTTTAGTTTTTCTGTGATTTGTTTTCGATAGGTGTTTGTCACCTGCGTGTCAAACTTACTCCAATCAATCGTATCAGCATATACAAAAAAACGCATAGGCTCTAATACTTCTTGATTTTTACTTACTGAATCTATACTCAATCCTGCTAAAGAATCTGGAGCAGTATTATTTTTATCGTTTTTTTCAAAAGAACAAGCAAAAGCAAATAAGCCTATAAAAATTAAATAAATGTTGAAATTATTTTTCATATCATAGAAATATTGAAGAGTGTGATAAAACGCAGTACTCTACCCGAAGGTTTTTGTAAATATTTGATTATGAGACACTTGAATATTTGTCCATTTGGTGAATATATTAATACATTCAGTCCAGAGTTGCATAAAGGTTTTGGTAGGATTCTTTAATCCCCTCCTTATCACGTTCAAACCTTTTCTAAAAAAGCTATTGGC